>NZ_JBFTXJ020000002.1:300000-581837 GCF_041379945.2 Aneurinibacillus sp. REN35
GACGATGTGGGGCGTGTCATCAATCCGATGATTGCGGAAGGTCAGGTGCATGGAGGCCTTGCACAGGGAATCGGACAGGCGTTATGGGAAGGAGCGGTATACGGGGAGAATGGACAGCTTTTATCGGGTACGTTCATGGATTATACGATGCCAAAAGCACGGTTTTTCCCGACGTTAGAAACCGCCTTTACCGAAACACCGTCACCGGTAAATCCCTTGGGCGTTAAGGGGGTTGGTGAGACGGGAACGACAGCGTCACCTCCGGCTGTTGTCAATGCTGTATTGGATGCGCTTACGCCGTTCGGCATTACGCATCTGGATATGCCGCTCACACCGGAAAAAGTATGGAAAGCGATGCAGAACGGGAGGAGAGACGCATGATACCTAGTACATTTGATTACGTACGCGCTAAGACGATTGAAGATGCGATCAAGCTGCTTGCAGAAAGCGAAGGAGAAGGTAAGCTGATTGCGGGTGGACACAGTCTGCTTCCGCTGATGAAGTTTCGTCTGACTTCACCGGGAAAGCTAATTGATATTAGCCGCATTGCCGAGCTGCGCGGCGTCAAAGAAGAGAATGACCGCCTGGTTGTAGGTGCGCTTACGACGCACCGCGAGTTGATTCATGATCCGCTTGTAGCAGAACATATCCCGGTGCTTGCAGAGACTGCTCGCCAGATCGGTGATATTCAGGTACGCAATCGCGGTACGGTAGGAGGCAATATTGCTCATGCGGACCCGGCTGCCGATCTGCCGGGCGTTGCGCTCGCGTTAGAAGCAGAGGTAGAAGTACAGGATGAAGATGGCAGGGAATGGGTGAGTGTGGATGGATTTTTCTTCGGTCCGCTTCTAACAGCAATGCCTGAGACGGGTGTGCTGACGGCGGTTTCCTTTGTGATCCCGCCTTCGCACACGAAGAGTACGTATGTTAAATATGCACATCCGGCCTCTGGCTATGCCGTTGCAGGCGTATGTGCCATTGCGGGTAAGAATGCCAGCGGGAAAGTGGATTATATCCGTATCGGTATAAACGGAGTGAGTGATGTGGCTTATCGGACCGCTTCGGTAGAGGAAGCGCTGCAGGGTCAGGAGGCGACTGAAGAAAATATTCGCAAAGCAGCTGCTTTGGCAGCGAATGATGGAGAGATGGGGGGCGATTTGTTCGCCTCTGAAGAATACCGACGCCACCTGTGCACCGTATATACGGAGCGGGCGCTGAAGCAAGTGCTGTTGTAAAGAAACGGGCCCTCTATGTTGAGGGTCCGTCCATTTACGCTTGCAGAAAGGGGAGAAGAACGATCGAGACGCGCATGGCTTCAATCGAACAAGCTTTTCGAGATGCAGGATACATCACTGATCGAGCGACCGCCACGGCGCTTCATTTGGTCATGGCACTGAAGAAGCCGCTGCTTGTCGAAGGACCGGCTGGTGTGGGAAAGACCGAGATTGCCAAAGTGTTGGCCCGTGTATTGAATACCAAGCTAATTCGACTGCAGTGCTATGAAGGGCTGGATGCACATGCGGCACTATATGAATGGAATTACCAGAAACAGTTGCTTCATCTAAAAGTAACGGAAAATACAAGCATGAGCCCGGCAGAGCGGGAGGCTGAAATTTTTGGCTCCGATTTTTTGTTGCGCCGGCCGTTGCTTGATGCGATTTCACAGCCGGATGCGCCGCCGGTACTTCTCATTGATGAAGTGGATCGGGCAGATGAAGAGTTTGAGGCGTTTTTATTGGAACTTCTGGCGGAGTTTCAGATCACAGTGCCAGAGTTAGGTACGCTTCGCGCGAAGCATCGTCCCTATGTTATTTTGACATCGAATCGGACAAGAGAGCTGAGTGAAGCGCTGCGTCGTCGCTGTCTATATCATTGGCTTTCCTATCCTGATCGCGATAAGGAGCAGGCGATTCTGCAAGCGCACCTGCCTGATATTGACGAAAAGCTAGCCGAACAAATCGTATCGATGATGGAGAAGATTCGGCAGATGCCGCTCGATAAAGTACCTGGCATCGCAGAAACGCTTGATTGGGCGCAGGCATTGATGATTCTGCATCGGGGGGCGTTGGATACGCAAGCTGTGCAAGAGACGCTTGGCTGCTTGGCTAAAGATCCGGAAGATTGGATGCGTATTGAAGAGGCTTTTGCTAGAGAGGACAGGACGAGAAACGATGCATGATACATTATCGGGGCATGTAGCGAAGTTTTGCAGTGAACTGCGCCGAAATAGTATAGCGATCGGTCCCGCTGAAATACGGGATGCGCTGTTGGCCCTTGATACGATATCTCTTGTGCAGGAAGAAGATTTTCGGCAGGCGCTTCGTCTTACGCTTTGTTCAAGCCCAGAAGAGCAGGAGAAATTTGATCGGCTGTTTCGCCTGTACTTTCATGCGCCGCGCAAAAGCGATAAGGGCATTCGAATATTTGAGGAAGCGGCTGTTCGCTCAAAAAAAAGGAAAGAAAAAGATGCTAGACAAAGTGGGCGAACAGAAGATAGGGAACATACCGAATCCGATTCTAGGCAGCAGACACCTGGACATGTATATGAAGCAGAAGGTAATCGCACAAAAGAGGAAGGGAAGGCTTTTTCTTTAGCGGCTCGAGTGTCCATTCGAAAAAGTAATCGTACCGTATCGCTACGTATTCCAGAAGAGAAGGAAGAGCAGCTGATCTCAAGCGTGCGGGCTTTCATACGTACGCTGCGCCGTCGTCAAAGCCGTCGTTTTGTGCCGGTAAAGCGCGGGCCTATCGTTGATTTGCGCAGAACGCTTCGTCAAAGCGTAGCATATGAAGGAGAGGCACTGCTCGTAGCACATAAAGCAAGGGCGCGTAAAGAAGCGAAATTCGTCGTGCTCTGTGACGGCAGTCGTTCGATGGCGGGTGTGGCGGAGCGGGTGTTGCAGTTTGCCTGGGCATTGACCCATGCTGCCAAACAGGTGGAAGTCTTTTTGTTCTCCACGCATCTGACGCGTATTACAACTCAGATGCGTCAGGCGCGGCTGTATGGGAAGCCTGAGCTGACGGTCTATGAGAATGAATGGGGAAGCGGCACCCGTATTGGTGAATCTCTGACTTCTTTTGTGACGTCATACGGTGCGCGGCTTCTTGGACGGGATACGGTCGTTATCATCGCAAGCGATGGATTAGATACGGGCGCTTCGCGAGAATTAGCTTGTATGATGCGCCGTATTCAAAGTCGGACGGCAGGGATTATCTGGTTAAATCCATTTCTCTCTATACCAGGGTATCGTCCGGAGACAAAAGGAATGAAAGCCGCTCTACCGTTTATCGACGGGTTTGTTGCGGTAGATAGCATATTCGCTTGTTCGCGCTGGACAGAGCACATACAGACACGGAGGTGAGAAGATGACGGAGTATATGCAGGTCATTACAGCGATAGAAGAAGCGCTGCAAGCAGGGAGAGCAGCTGCACTTGCAACCGTAATCAATGTAAAGGGCTCGGCATATCGACGCGAAGGCGCAAAGATGGCAATCGATGAAGAGGGACAGACGACGGGCATGATCTCTGGCGGATGCCTCGAACCTGACGTAGCGGCGTTGGCTGAAGATGTATTAAAGCAGGGAAGAGCGGTACACAAGCAATATGCGCTAGATGAAGATGCGGTATGGGGGCTTGGATTGGGCTGCCCGGGTACGGTTGATTTGTATGTGGAGTCAGTACAGGCTGAGGCTATGGAGACATCGAGTCCATTAGGCGCTTTTTTATATTCTGTAAAGAAAGGAAAGGCCGGTGTATTAGGAACGCTTATGAATCCTAAGGCGCAGGGGGAGACGCAGAGGCTGTTCATTCCGGAAGAAGGAATGGCGGTGGGGAGCTTTGGAAGTTATGCCCTTGATGAATGGTTTGGAAAGGTAGCACAGGATAAGCTTGGTGAGCAGTCTCCCAAATCTGAAATGAAGGAGGTTTCATTTACGGGAGGCGAGACATTCAATGTATTCATTGATGTGCATGTCCCGCCGATTGAATTGATGATCTTTGGTGCGGGTCACGATGCGATTCCGCTTGCGCAAATGGGTGCAGCGCTCGGTTGGACGGTAACCGTAGTAGACCCGCGGCCGGCTTATAATGATGCAGAGCGATTTCCGGCGGCGAATCGTATTCTTATTCATCCCCAAGCGTTTGAGAATCGGATTCATATTGGACACCGGACGTATGTAGTGGTGATGAATCACCATATCGAACGGGACCAGGACACCCTTGCATTCGTATTGGAATCGAAGGCGCCATATGTGGGCGTTCTAGGACCGCGCTCGCGCCGCATCCGTATGCTTGAAGCGATTGAGGCGGGTGGCACTGTGTTCTCCTCTGCTGCCATGGAGCGTATGTACAGCCCGATTGGTCTTGATATCGGTGCGGTTTCATCAGAAGAAATTGCGGTGAGTATCGTCAGTGAAATTCTTTCTGTGCGCAATGGACATGGAGCAGGATTTCTTCAGGGAAAAGAAGCCATCCATCAGCCGTCTGCCCATGCATGCAGGTCTGAGCGATAGTGAGGGCGATGAATGAGCCAAGGATTGCAGCCATTATTCTTGCAGCGGGCGCATCTACACGGATGGGATGTGCGAAGCAGTTGCTTAAGTTAAACCGATCCTACATGCTTGAGCAGGTCATTGAGCGGGTGCTGACAATTGGTTTTACGGAGGTCGTGGCTGTAATCGGACGCGAAGCAGAACGAATCCAGCAGCTTATTTTAATAGAAGATAAGCGCTTTCGCTGGTGTGTGAATCCTGACTTTTGTAAAGGGCAGAGCACATCATTGAAGGCTGGAATAAAAGAGGTAGCCGAAGAAGTAGAAGGGATTATGATCTTTCTTGGAGACCAACCTTTCATTTCTGAAAAAACCATTAGGTATATGTATGAAGAGGGAGTTGCGCTGCTTAGCCATAAAAAGCACGCTTTTGCCATTCAGCCAACCTTTCAGGAGAAGCCCGGACATCCTGTGTTTTTTGCTCGTCCATCCCGTCTTGCTTTCCTTGAGCTGCAAGGAGATCAAGGAGCAAAGCCCATCCTAAAAAATCTGGAGGAACATATCCTTCTTCCTGTAAAAGATAAAGCGATTCTTATTGATTTGGATACCCCAGAAGATGTTCTGCAAAATAATTTCATAAATGAAAATTAAATTTCATTTATGAAAAAATATATAGAGAACATCAAATGTATGTTTTTCTTGGATTCAAAAATGAAATGTGGCAAACCCTTTCAATTATGCGTATTTACAATCAATTCTCTTAATTTTGCTTATTTGGCATTCTCCTTGCTAGGATATATAAAACAAGCGCGCAATCATGTGCTGGATTCTATGATAAAGAGGTGAAGCAAAGCATGACACGTTATGAATACGGCGGAGATGAGTTTGTCTTCGTAGAAATGGCGGAAGAGATGAGCCTTGAAGCGAATTTCCGTGCAATGGCCATCACCAGCAAGCTTCGTGAACGGCAGCTTGCTGGCATTCTTGATATTTGTCCATCCAACGCTTCCTATATGATTCGGGTAGAGCCTGAACAACTGCACCCGGATACATTGATTGCAGAATTGAAAGATTTAGAGAAATCCATCTCGCTTGATGACTTTGCGATTTCTGCCCGTGTAGTAGATGTGCCGATTCTATTTGAAGATCCGTGGACGCATGAAGCGCTGATGCGCTTTCGGGACCGTCACCAGGACCCGAATTCAACTGATTTGGAATATGCGGCTCGCATCAATGGCTTTGCTTCTAAAGAAGAGTTGATCGAGGCGGTTACCGGAGCTCCGTATCTTGTATCGATGGTTGGGTTTGTCCCGGGTCTTCCGTGGTGCTATCAAATGGTGCCGCGCGAGCAGCAGATTGAAGTGCCGAAATATGTACGTCCGCGTACATACACGCCGGAGCGAGCTTTTGGTTTTGGTGGAGCATTTGCCGTGATCTATCCTGTACAGGGAGCGGGTGGCTATCAACTGTTCGGTACAGCAGCAGCCCCTATTTTTGATCGCGACCAGCGGCTGCCGGATTTTAAGGATACGATGACATTTCCCAAGCAGGGAGATATCTTCCGCTATCGGAGTGTGAAGATGGATGAATATGAGGCCATTCGTAAGCAGGTAGAAGACGGTACGTTCCGTTATGTAACGAAAGAGATCACATTCACGCCGGATGAAGTAATTGGGAATCCGAAGCAATTCTCTGAAAATGTGTTGGGGAGGTTATATGGATGATTAACGTACTCAACCCCGGACTTCAGACAACGGTCCAAGACCGTGGTCGAATCGGCTATTATGAAATCGGCATGCCGCCTTCTGGAGCGATGGATAAGTATTCGTATGAAGTAGCCAATCTGCTTGTTGGGAACGAAGAAAACGCTGCCGTATTAGAGATCACGTACATGGGTCCTACACTTGCCTTTGAACAGGATACCGTCATTGCGGCAACCGGCGGCCAGATTCCGCCAAAGATTAACGGACAGCCCATCCCGATGTGGGAGGCCGTATCTGTGAAGGCTGGTGACGAACTGTCATTTGACTTTGTAAAACAAGGCGCCCGGGTGTATTTAGCGGTTGCCGGAGGTATTGATGTGCCGCCTATTATGGAATCTCGTTCTACATATACGCTGTGCGGCATTGGCGGATACGAAGGGCGAGCCTTGGCACAGGGAGATACGCTGCGCATTGGAAATGATATTCGTGAGCAGGTTCCTGTGGGTACGCGCATACCGGATGCATTCATTCCACAGTTTGGTAAATCACATGAAATTCGTGTGGTTATCGGCCTTTGCAGCTATCGGCTTACAGAAGAAAGCAAACAAAGCTTCCTGTCGCAGGAGTGGACAGTAACGACGGAAGCGAATCGGGTCGGCTACCGATTCAAAGGAGAGCGTCTCGGCTTTGTGGAGCGTGAGCAGCCCTTTGGCGCAGGAAGTAATCCATCCAATGTAGTGGATCTCGGCTATCCGATTGGATCAATTCAAGTACCGGATGGGGTCGAACCGATCGCGCTGCTTAACGATGCGGTAACGGGCGGAGGATATGCTACCATCGCAACGGTAATCAGCGCCGATCTTGACCATATGGCACAGATCAAAACAAATGAAAAGGTGCGCTTCGTCGCTGTAACGCTAGATGAAGCTCTTCAGGCAAGAAAAGAAGTAAAGGATAAAATCGAGCAAATTAAACAAATCATTGCAGAGGCTAGGAGGTCATAAGCATGACAGACAATCAATCTATTATATCCCCCGTTCCAGGCGTGTTTTATCGTAAGCCTTCACCGGAAAAGGACGTATTCTTTAATGAAGGCGATGCGGTAAAAGCCGGCGATGTTATCGGTTTAATTGAAGTCATGAAGAACTTCTATGAGATCAAGGCGGAAGCCGATGGCGTAATCGAGCGTTTTCTTGTAGAGAATGAAGATATTGTAGACGCGGGACAGGAACTGGCTGTCCTTAAGTAAAAATCTGCGGGGATTCAAGGTTTCTTGAATCCCTGCATCATCTGGAGGTAGAGCGAACATGACATACTTCAATAAAATCCTTATCGCCAACAGAGGAGAGATTGCCCGCCGCGTCATTCGGACATGCAAGCGCTTAGGTATTCAGACGGTCGCTGTCTACTCTGAAGCGGATGTAGACGCGCCTTTTGTAGAAGAGGCGAGTGAAGCGGTTTGTATCGGACCGGCACAGGCGAAGAAGAGCTATCTAGACATCGAAAAGGTCATTCAAGTAGCCAAAGAAACCGGAGCGGATGCCGTTCATCCGGGTTATGGCTTCCTTTCTGAAAATCCGGCCTTTGTCCGCCGCTGTGAAGAAGAGGGTATCGTCTTTATCGGACCGAATGCGCGGACGATTGAATTGATGGGCAGCAAGATCGAAGCGCGCCGTCAAATGAAGCAGGCTGGAGTTCCAATTGTGCCAGGCTTCGATGGAAAGATTGAATCGGCTGAAGAAGCATTGGTTATCGCAGAAGAGTTAGGTTATCCGCTTATGCTGAAAGCAAGCGCGGGAGGCGGCGGTATTGGCATGCAGGTCGTCCATACCCCGGATGAACTGCAGAAAGCGTTTGATTCCACCATGCAGCGGGCATCCTCGTATTTTGGAGACGGTACGCTATTTTTGGAGAGATGGCTTGCCAACCCGCATCATATTGAGGTGCAGGTCATCTGCGATACGCATGGAAATGCGGTTCATTTGTTCGAGCGGGAATGTTCGGTGCAGCGAAGAAACCAGAAGGTTGTAGAAGAGAGCCCATCCCCGTTTCTTGATGAAGCGACACGTGCTCAACTGTTAGAAGTCGCGCTGCGCGGCGCCCAGCAAATTGGTTATTCCAATGTGGGGACGATGGAATTTATTTTTGATGAGAACAAGACGTTCTATTTCTTGGAGATGAATACTCGCCTGCAGGTAGAGCATCCGGTAACAGAAGAGATTACCGGGCTTGATCTGGTAGAATGGCAGATTCGCATCGCAGCCAAAGAAGCGCTTTCCTTTACACAAGAAGATGTTCGTAAGTCGGGCCATGCGATTGAATGCCGACTGTACGCAGAAGATCCTGAGACGTTCTTCCCGTCGCCGGGAACGCTGACGCGCCTTACCCTTCCGGAAGAGGATGTGCGCCTTGATTTCGCGGTTGTGGAAGGCAGTACGGTGACGCCGTTCTATGATCCAATGATCGGCAAAATCATTGTTCACGGTCGCGATCGTAATGAAGCGATACAGAAGATGGAGCGTGTGCTAAAGAGCAGCAAGGTAGAAGGTGTGAAGACGAATGCGTCGCTTTTGCTGAGAATTATGCAGGATAAAGACTTCCAGGGAGGTATTTATACGACCCGCTTCTTAGAAAAGCTCTTAGTATAATTTGTTTCAACTATTTTTACGGGCTGTTGCTATTCAACGGCCCGTTTATCTATGAGCATAGCCGTAGTGTTTGCTATACTTAATGAGAGAAGCCCCGTTTGTTGACAGGAGGGTATACCGCATGATTACATGGGAACAAATTCTGCGGCCGATTACGGTCATTGTTGACCGGGACGCCGCCGTGCATGAGGTGCTAAGCAGCATGCATGACCATAGCTCGGACATCGCGTTTGTCGCAGAGGAACGAAGCATCATTGGATATGTTCATATAGATGGGATACTCGCACAACTGCGGCATGCTCCGGACCTTACACAGAAGGTTCACTATCACAAAGACATTTTGAAAGTTCCTCATATGCATCCTGTGGAATACTATCACAATATTTCTGTAGTGCTTGGAATGAATCCGGACGGAGAGGTTGCCGGTTATAGCCTCGTTTCACAGGCGAGCCACCGTCTTAACGAGTTGCAGCTTACGCATATGAATCAAATGCTAAACGGGGCAGGTGTAGGCATTGTTCGGACAAACACAGCCTTTGAGATTGAATTCATTAATGAGGTGGCAGAGAACATACTGGGGCTCTCCCGCTCTTTTCTTATGTCCCGCAACTATAAGACATTATTGACGATGGAGAAGGAACTGGATCTGGTGCTTCAAGGCGAGACGTTGGTGAGTGTAAACAGCTCCATTAATTTTAAGCAGATTAGCGGCAATTTCTCTCCGTTGCGCATTGATGGAAAAGTTACTGGACTGGTTCATATTTTCTTCCGACGCGAGACGTTTGAAGAAGCGGTGCAGGAGCTTGAGTTCGTGCGTAATTTATATTCGGACTTACAGGCGGTGTATACGTCTTCGCATGAGCAGATTCTTGTAGTGAATGCAAGCGGTGAGATTATGAGGGTGGCCGGAACGTTTCTTGGAGAGTTCTGGGGGAAGAAGACGCCGAATGAAGTCATTGGAAGAAATGTGTACGACTTTGAAGAAAAAGGTGTGTTCAAGCCCAATATCGTAGATTTGTGCATAAAAAAGAAGAAAAAACTAACAGTGATTCAAGATGCGGGTCACGGGCGAAAAGTGTGGTCGGTAGCCACACCCGTCTATCATGAGGATAAGCTTGAAAAAATCGTGGTGCTCTCGCGCGATATTACCGGAACGGGCAGGCCGCGCAGCGGGGCTGCACAGGCAGAAAAAGAGCCGGGTACGCAGCAGACCCAAGTATTAGAAGATAGTGATAAGCCGCTTATTTACCGCTCCCGTGTAATGGAAGAACTCGTTGAAGAAATCAAACGGATTGCTCAGGTGGATTCCACCGTGCTTTTGAGCGGAGAATCAGGTGTGGGTAAAGAAGTCATCGCCCGTGCTCTGCATGCGGCGAGTCGGCGCAAAGACCGATCTCTTGTGCGCATTAATTGTGGCGCGATTCCGGAGAATCTAATTGAGAGCGAGTTGTTTGGCTATGAACGAGGGGCCTTTACCGGAGCTGATCAGAAGGGCAAGCCGGGCTTATTTGAGATGGCGCATCAGGGTTCTATATTCCTTGATGAGATAGGTGAGCTCTCGCTAACCATGCAGGTAAAGCTGCTTCGGGTATTGCAGGAGAAAGAAGTGCTGCGCGTAGGCGGTGTAGCCCCAATTCCCGTAGACGTCCGGGTTATCACAGCCACCAACAAGAATTTAAAAGATATGATGGAAATGGGTACATTCCGTGAAGATCTGTATTACCGTTTGAATGTCATTCCGATTCGGATTCCGCCGCTTCGGGAGCGGATGGAGGATATATTTTCGCTGTCCATTTATTTTCTTCAGCAATTCAATCGCACCTATCAGATGGACAAGGGATTCTCTCCCGAAGCGCTTGAAGTGCTGGAGAATTATGATTGGCCTGGTAATGTGCGTGAACTGCAAAATATTGTGGAGCGTCTTATCGTTACGAGCCAGGGGGATCTTATTTCGCGTGATGATGTGCTGCGTGTTTTCTACGGTGAAGCAGGCCGCAGGCGCAAGCGACCGATGGTGTTCGAGTTGATGCCGCTAAAGGAAGCTGTGGCCGAGCTTGAAAGCCAGTTAATTGAGCTTGGGATGAAAAAGTATGGCACGGCAATCAAGGTGTCGGAAGTGCTTGGGGTCAGCCCCGCTACCATCAGCAGACGAATGAACAAGCTGATGAAGTAAAGAAGAGTAAGGGGGGAGAGCTTTGTTTACGCTGCCAGAAACGCGGTTTGATTTTGGAGGAGATGAATACATTTACGCAGAAATTTCCCGAGATATGAGCGCAGAGAGCAACTTCAAGGCGCTGGCGATCGTGAATGAAGTGAGAAGGCGCAACATTCCTGGTATCGTTGATATTGTTCCATCTAATGCATCCTATCTGGTTCGGTATAATCCAGACATTCTTGCTGCTAGGGATCTGCTTGATTACTTGAAGGAAATCGATATTACAAAGAGCAATCCGGCTGAGCTGAATCTCTCGGTGCGGATGGTGGAGATTCCGATCTGGTATGATGATCCAATCAGCCGAGAGTACTCAGAGCGATTTCGGAATCGCCATCAAGCGCCGAATATGTCTAATTTTGAATTCGCCATGAAAGCAAGCGGATTTAAAGACAAGGAGGCATTTATCGATGCCCATTCTCGCATGCCGCACCTTATTACAATGGTGGGTTTTTTGCCGGGCAGTGCATGGGAATTTCCGCTTGGACTTACGCCTGAAGAGATCATTCAGACGCCAAAATATATTAGTCCGAGAACCCATACGCCCAGGCAGGGTGTAGGGATTGGCGGCGCGTTTACGGTGATCTATCCTGTTAATGGTCCGGGAAGCTATCAATTAATCGGCATGTCGGCTGTGCCTATTTATGATCCGGATAAGCGGCTGGTTGACTTAGAAGATACCCATTTTTTAGCGCGTCCAGGCGATTTATGGAAGCATCGTCCGATTGATGAGCAGGAGTATAATCGAATTGTCCAGCAGGTAGAGGAGGGTGTATATCGTTACCATATGAAAAAAATCGAATTCTCGCCGCAGGAATATGTGGTTAAAGGAAAAGAATACATCCGTGAGCTGATGGAGGGATTCTAGGTGCTGAAAATCATCGAACCCGGTCTGTGGACAACGGTACAGGATATGGGTCGTCAAGGCTATTATCACTTAGGCATGCCGCCCTCGGGTGCTGCGGATAAGTATTCGTTTATGGTAGGCAATCTGCTGTTGAACAATCCGGTAGAGTATGCCGGTCTTGAGATTACACTGCGCGGGCCTAACATGCAGTTTCTGAAAAAAACATTGATTGCGCTTACAGGTGCGCCTGTAGAAGCGACTCTCAACGGGCAGCCGGTTCCGATGTGGGAAGTCGTGATGGTAGAGGAGGGCGATATTCTTTCGTTTACCTTCTGCCATCGTGGCGTGAAGAGTTATGTATGCGTCTCAGGAGGTATTCAAGTTCCCGAGGTGCTGGGCAGCCGATCTACTATGGAGTTAAGCAAGCTTGGCGGATTTCATGGGAGGAAGCTGGCCGCAGGTGATGAGGTAGCGATCGGCGAACCCCTGCCCGGAGCATTTAAGCAGGTGGGCAAGCGTGTAGCGGATGAATATCTTCCTAGCTACGAGGGGGCTGTTGATCTGCGGGTGGTCATGGGGATCTCGGGTCACCGTATAAGTGATGCAGGTATCAAAGCCTTTCTTGATACGGAGTGGACGGTATCAACCGAGTCCAATCGGGTAGCATACCGCTATACGGGAGCCAGGGTTTCATTTAATGAATATACGCCAGCCTTCGGTGCAGGCAATCGGCTATCGAATGTGGTGGATTTTGCATATCCGATCGGAGCACTTATGGTTCCAAATGAAGAAGAGGTAATTGTGCTGCTTAACGATGCCACATCTGGGGGCGGGTTTGTCACCATTGGCACGGTGATCAGCCCGGACCTTGATCTGGTTGCAAGGTCGCGCCCGAATTCAAAATGCCGTTTCTCCGCCATTACCATCGATCAGGCGATGGACGCGCGCCTTGAGCATAGGAAGAAATTAAATGCTCTTGTTGATAAGTTAAAGGAACAATAGCAAAGGCATATACGAAACAAGCAGGAACCGTCCGTACGGGATGGATTCCTGCTTTTCTGCTACATAGAGTACATTTGCACCAGCAGCTCCTTGATTGCTGCAATTGTAATATGTGTTTCTACCTGCCCTTGTACTTTAATTGCTGCCTGTAATTTGGCAATCTCCTGATTCAGCCCTTCGTATTCTGCTTCATCTCCAAGCAGTTGGAATTTCCATTTTTGTTTTTGGTACATATTCATGAGCGCTTCCGCTTCTACCGAGGCCTTGTTCCATTGTTTTTCACCTACTAGCTTTTCGATCTGGTCAGCCTTTTGAAACATGGGCTTCTGCTCGATGTTGCGCGCCGCTTGAGCGGAAGGCATGCTGCCCACGAAGATAAGTGTAAGAGCGATGAACCCGCATACCCACGCTCTTCCCGCTGTTATTACCGCATTCACACATATTCCTCCTGTTCATTTGTTATGCTTGTCGGTTTATTTTTTCCGAAAAACCATAATACTAACAGCGAATCGAAAAGGAGGGTGCATATGCCGGAATATGTATTGATACTGATTCGTTCCTTGCTCTCTTTTCTTCTTCTTTTGCTGCTTGCGCGGTTGATGGGGAAGAAGCAGTTATCACAGCTTACTTTTTTTGATTATGTTGTAGGTATTACAATCGGGTCGATTGCCGCATCCATGTCGGTTGATCAGAACGTCATGATTATAAATGGGATTATTGGCCTGATCATTTGGGGGGTGGTTCCGATTCTGCTCGGTGCCGCTCAGTTGAAATCCTATAAACTGCGCCACATTATAGATGGCAGCCCCACGGTAGTAATTCGTAGTGGAAAGATTTTAGAACAGAATATGAAGAAGGAGCGGATGACCGCAGATGAATTGATGCTGAGCCTGAGGGAGAAGGGGGTCTTTAAAGTGGCGGATGTTGAACTGGCTGTGATGGAGACCAACGGTGCGCTTAGTGTCATGAGAAAAACAGAAGCAGATCCTGTGACCCCTAAGCTTTTGGGGATGCTTACCGATCAGGAGAAGGAGCCTCGGGTGGTAGTGATCGACGGCCAGGTAATGGACAATGCGCTCGCATCCCTTGGATATTCACGACAGTGGCTGCTCGGTGAAATCGAGAAGCAGGGGGGTACACAATTTGAGCAGGTATTTCTTGCACAGGTTGATGGCAGCGGTCAAGTCTATATTGACTTTTATTATGATAAAATCAACCAGCCGCAGATGAAGCAGAAGCCGTTGGTAGGGGCCACGATCAAGAAGGTACAGGCCGATCTAGAATTATTCGCTCTACAGACGGAAGATCCGGAAGCAAAAGCAATATATACGAAGCAGGCACAAAATCTACAGACAGTAATGGGATCGCTTGCTCCGTATTTAAAAGGGTAAATAGATAAGCCCGAGAGCGAACCATCGCTATTCGGGCTTTTTGGGTTATATTTTTCGAAGCTTGATCGTTTGTACGAAATGGTCAGCGCCCTTTTCCAAAATAAGCGCGGCTCTGTATTTGGTTGGGAGGATATTTTCCTGCAAGTTCGCCGCATTAATATCCCGCCAGATGTTTCGTGCAAACTGCAGCGCCTCCTCCTTCGATAGAGAGGCGTAGCGGTGAAAGTAGGAGGCAGGGTTCTGAAAGGCTGTCTCCCGTAAAATCTCGAACCGCTGAAGATACCAGGTAAGAAGATCAGCTTCGGCGGCATCGACATAGATGGAGATGTCAAGAAAATCGGAGACGAATACATTCGGTCCGGTCATCTCGTCTGTTTGTTTGCCTGTCTGTAAAATATTAATGCCTTCTACAATCAGAATATCCGGCTGCTCAATTGTCTGATGAGTATCCGGTAGAATATCGTATGCCAGGTGGGAGTATACGGGTGCTTGCACTTCGGACTCCCCTGATTTGACCGCATGCAAAAATGCAAGCAGTCCTCGTAAGTCATAGCTCTCCGGAAATCCTTTGCGATGCAGCAGCCCTTTGCTCTCTAATACGTGATTGGGAAAAAGAAATCCATCTGTCGTAATCAATTCAACTTTTGGATGATCATCCCAGCGCGAGAGCAGCGCCTGAATAATGCGTGATGTGGTGCTCTTCCCTACCGCTACACTGCCGGCGATGCCGATGATGTAAGGAACTTTTCGTTCGCGTTTGTTCAAGAATACATTTGTCATCTGGTGCAGCTTCTGTGAAGCGGTTGCATATAAATTCAGCAGGCGGCAGAGCGGTAGATAAATTTCATTTACTTCCTGTATGGAAAGCCGCTCATTAATTCCCTGCAAGTTTTTAATCTCTTCGCCTGTTAATGGAAGAGGTACAGCATTGCGCAAGTGCGCCCATTCCTCCCGGGTAAATGTTATGTATGGCGAGATGGGAGAGAGTGGTGGAAATTTCATACCCATAAAGGGCCTCCTTCATGATTTCTGTTTGTACACCAGTACTATTTCGTCATCCTTTTGCCAAAAACCTGCACACCTACGGCAATCAGTGTCCTGTCGGCCTGATTGAGTGTACTTGCCATTATGCGTGAGCATAGAATAAAATACAAGTAGGGCTTGCGATTTTATCCGCCCCTACAAAGGAGATGTGCATAATGATCATCCAATTCATTCGTTATCGTCGATAAACAGAGGGATAGATGAAGTGTATCCGATCCATATTTTTTAAAAGATATGGGGGCGGGTTTATTTATCTATGCCTTTTTCGTTTATCTACTCATACGAATGAAAGAGGTGTCTTTTTTGTCTGCACTCAATAAGAAAACAAAAAGCATTGTATATGTAAATAAATCGGTCGCGATATTCCACTGTCCTCTCTGTGCATCATCTATGCAGATTGTGGACAATGCGAGTTTGCGCTGCGCCCATCACCATACATTTGATTTTGCGAAGCAGGGCTATATTAATTTGCTGACGCATCCTCTGAAAACGAAGTATGATAAAAAGCTTTTTGCGTCGCGAAGGAAACTGATTGTCGAAAGCGGATTGTTTGCACCGCTCACGCAAACGATTGCAGAATTGATTATAAATAACAAGAATCAAGGTCAGGTCATTACCCATATGCTCGATGCGGGCTGTGGGGAAGGGTCACATCTAACGACCATTTGCGATCAGGTGTGTTCGCATTTAAAACGGCCGATTGTCGGAGTGGGCATTGATATTGCCAAGGAAGGGATTGCTATAGCAGCACAGAATTACGCCAATAAGATTTGGTGTGTCGCAGATCTAGCGCATGCTCCGTTTAAGGAAAAGCAGTTCGATGTGCTTCTTACCATTCTATCCCCGTCCAATTATGCGGAATGTCAAAGGCTGTTGCGAGATGATGGTATGATCGTTAAGGTTGTGCCGCAAAGCGGGTACTTAACGGAACTGAGGAACGCATTTTTTGCTGAACCGAAGAAGCAGTCGTATTCAAATACGGCTACGGTTGAACGGTTCTATGATAATTTTGAAGTGCTAGAGACCCGCCGCCTATACTATGGTGTGACGCTTGATAATGTAATGATTGCATCCTTGCTTGATATGACGCCATTAACATGGACCGCCCCTGAAGAGAAAATACAAGCATTTCTAGAAAAAGATACGGCTCAGATAACCATTGATGTAGATATTTTAATCGCAAGGAAGATAAGTGATATCGTATAAAGGCAAGAGGCAGTCTGTTACTCAGACTGCCTCTTGTTCGTTATGTTACTTGGAAGGCTCTGCAACCTTTACAATTTGTTTGCCAAGGTTTTCGCCTTTAAATAGGCCAAGGAAAGCATCGATAGTGTTTTCGAATCCCTCTACAACATTCTCCTTGTATTTGATTTTGCCTTCTTGTACCCATTGGGCAAGCTCTGTTGCTCCTTCTTTAAAGTGTTTCGCATAATCAGAGACGATAAAGCCCTTCATCAGAGAACTAGTAATAACCAACGGAGATTGAGCGCGTGGACCGACATCCGGCGTCTCTAGATTGTACAGTGCGATTTGACCGCATACAGGGATACGTGCTCCATGATTTAAGAGGGTGAGCACAGCATCGGAGATTTCGCCGCCTACATTGTCAAAATATACATCAACCCCGTTCGGGCAAGCCTCTTCAAGCGCTTTTCTCATATTGGTTTCTGTCTTGTAGTTGATTGCCGCGTCAAAGCCGAGCTCCTCTGTAAGATAGCGGTTCTTCTCATCAGTTCCAGCAATGCCGACAACGCGCGCGCCTTTGATTTTGGCGATCTGTCCGACGACCATACCAACAGCGCCGGCTGCTCCTGAGATGACAACCGTCTCGCCTTGTTTTGGCTGCCCGATATGCAGCAGGCCGAAATAAGCAGTCAGACCCGGCATACCCAGTACGCCAAGATGGGTGCTGATTGGCGCTATGTCTGGATCAATCTTTCGTACTTCTGCTGCATCAGCCGCATTATAGCGCTGCCAGCCGAGATTACCGATCACAAGATCTCCCTGTGCAAAATCATCGGCTTTTGATTCGACGATCTCTCCTACGATCCCACCGGTAATTACTTCATTTACAGGATAAGGCGGTACATAGGACTTACGGTCGCTCATGCGGCCGCGCATGTAAGGATCAACCGAGAGATATAGTGTGCGGACAAGCACCTGTCCAACTCCAAGCTGTGGAATCGGTGCATCAGTAAATGTAAAATTATCTTTTGTCGGCATGCCCGAAGGTCTGCTAGCAAGAAGGATTTTTTGATTTTGTTCCATTGGTATTGCCTCCTTCATTCATGATATCGTTCATCCATTTTGTAAGATTGGCGAGCTTTTGTTTTGGATAGGTTTCTTCTACTCGTTTTTGCAGCATCGAGAGCGTTTCATTCTTCAGCACATCCGCCCAGGCCTCCTCTGCCTGCTGCATCAGTACGGCAAGCGCACAATCGTCTTCCTCTCCGCACTCTGCACCGTCTGCGAAAAGATGGGAGAACACCCCGTGTTCCCGATAGAGCGTCGCCTGTCCTTCTACTGCAACGTAAATCTCATAGATCGTAATGGCTTCAGGGCGTTTGCCTAAAGAAAAACCGCCTCGGATACCAGGAGTGGAATGAACCAATCCGGCCTGTACAAGTTTTCGCATCACCTTTTTGAGGTAGGAGGAAGAGACCCCAAGGCGTTCGCTGATCAATTCGGCTGACAGCGCACCGCGTCTAGGCAGTCTGTCAAGTATCAGCATCGCATAGACGGCCTGCTCCATTCCTGTTTTCATCCTCATTGTTATTCACCGCCATATCATTATGGATAACGTGGATAATTATTATCCCTGATTAATGTAACGCAAAGAAAGAAAAGATGTCAAGGTGCGATCCCAGCTTCCGATAAGTATAACCGCAAGCAGCGCTGTTTGCGGGGAGGAGAGCGGATGGTCAAGGATACCTGTTAGAGGAATAATCGGCAGCACAAAAAAGAACAATGCGATGTGTTTTACCGGCCAGCCTGTGGAGATGAATATTCGCAGCGCTCTATATATGTACCACATCATGGCAAAGAGAAACGATGTCCCTCCGATTACACCGTAATCACAAAAAAGAGCGAGAAGGAGATTGTGGGCATGAGCGATACCGCTTGTGTCAAAAGCCGCATATGCATCCGCAAATCCCAATGGAGTGACGCCAAAGAGCGGCTGTCCGCTCCACACATCGAGACTGTGCTTCCAGATGATCTGTCTTGTTTCAAACGACTGCATTACACTGTCAAAACGCGGAATGATACGTATGAATGTGCCGGTATATACAAGAGATATGATAGAAATTAACACAAGCCATACGCTTAATGTGCGGCTGATTTTCCATAAGAACAGCACGCACAAGCAGACCATAACGGCAACCCCTGTGCGGGAGCCTGTCTGATTGATAGCAAGTGCGATGGGGATGAGGAGGGTACTGCGTAATAGTAGAGTAGGCCATGAGCGTCTGCCTATCAAAAATTGCAGTAGATGGGCAAGCAGGCAGGCGAAGCTTAACAGCAGCAGAAAGGCAGCAAAGTTGGGGTTATAGGCACTGCCGAATAGGCGCCCTGGTTCCTCAAGTCCAAGCGGCATAAGGCCTGTTAGCATGCCGAACCACCAATTGCCTCCATACACATAGCCCATATGAAGCTGCATCTGTCCAACTCCTGCGATATACAGGCCGCCTACGGTACAGAGAAAGCCGAGGCGCTGCGGATTCCACGTTAGTGAAGCTTCTTTTATGTATACATATAACCCAAGATAGGCGAGAGAGACGGCCGAGATCAGCAAATAACTTACCTTTCCTGCATGAAGGCATGCACCAAGCGAAGCGAGAAACATTGTAAAAAAGAAAAAGGGGAGAGGCGCATCGTGCAGCACGCATACTTGTCGGTGCCCAAGTTTACTTCCCAGATGGTAGAGTCCCACACCGAGCAACCACAGTATACCGAGCGGAGGAAGAAGGTAGAGAAATAATACAGCCCATTCTAGATGAGCGTACGGTCGTTGGTTCATAGGTAAGCATAGCTCCTCACAATATATATCTGTTATTTATTTTTGGTATTTTTCAAGTGAAATAAACATCATTCTGAAGAATTCACGTATAAAAGGATAAACAAGCGTCTACAAATAAATACAAGGAGAAGATACGCATTCATGGTACGGAGGAAAACCTTTGAATAAACATGTGCTAATCTTATCGGAAGCGGTAGGCGCCGGGCATACAAAAGCAGCAGAAGCCCTTCAGCAGGGATTTGATCTTCTTGCTCCCTTTGTAACTAGCCGGGTTCTTGAGCTAGGACGGGAGCTTCATCCAATTGCTGCGGGGCTTATCTGTCATGTGTATCTAGAGATGCTCACCCATTACCCGGGTATATGGCGCAAAATGTATAACTATGGACAGGCACGCCCGATGGCTGTATGGGAGCAGGCATGCATTCATCGCATGATGCATCGTACAGTAAAAAATATTGTCGTATCTACCCGTCCGGATCTTATTGTTTGTACACATCCATTCAGCAGCTCTTCTGTGGCCCGTCTAAAGCGTGCGGGCATTTCGCTTCGCCTCTGTACGATGATTACGGACTTTTATGGGCATGGAGCTTGGGTACAGCCTGAGGTGGACCGCTATATCGTTCCGAGTGAGGAGGTAAGCAGGCAACTGATAGCAATGGGGGTGCCAGATCAGAGAATCCGCATTGCTGGGCTTCCGCTTACAGCGAACTTTCGGATCAAGTACAACAAGAAAGAAATACGGTACAAGCTTGGGCTTAGAGAGATGCCGACCGTTCTTGTAATGGGGGGTGGGCTAGGATTAGGCGGAGTAGGAGATATTGCCCGCATGCTTGCAAAATGGCAAGACTCGCTGCAAATCGTCCTGTGTACAGGGCATAATGATTCTCTTAGACGTACGCTGCAAGCCGCCTTTACTCACCCGCACATTCATGTGCTTGGCTTTGTTGACGCGATTAGTCAATGGATGGATGCGGCTGATTGGTTGATTACGAAAGCGGGCGGCATGACATGTGCCGAGGCGCTGGCGAAGAAGCTGCCGCTTTTTATCTATCAGCCGCTGCCAGGGCATGAAGAAAACAATTGCGCATTTCTAACCCGACATAAGCTGGCTGTCCGTATGGATACGGAGCAGGAGGTGGATATGTGGGTAAATAGACTGCTTCATTGTCCGCGGGAGCTATCTTCTTTGGTCTGTAATATGGAACGGTTCAGACAAGCTGCGGACCCGCTGGCGACGGTAAAGTCTGTTTTAGATTTTCTCATGGAAGAAGACGAAATACGAAAAGAAAGGCGGCTTTGAAGGCATATGTGTGAGTGCCTTTGCAGCCGCCTTTTCACATTTGTACGAAAGGATCATGATTTATGGGGTTTCATAAAGGATGGTGCCTGTTAGAGATAAATCATACCCGCCGACCGCAGTTAACTCGTCTTGGAAGGAAGGAGAGTGCAGGATGTCAAGCAGCAGGTGCCGCAGCGGTTCATTTTCCGGTGACTTCAGCAGGATCAGGTCGTATTGTTCTTCGATAAGAGGTATGAAGTCCACATGAATAATGGAGGCGGTTTTCTCGCTTCCAAGTCCGACGTCCGCCTCGCCGCGGGCGATGGCTCCGGCGACTCCTAAGTGATTGGCTTCTTCATGTGTATATCCTATAACCTCGCTTCGATGTATGCCGTGCAGACGCAGCTTTTCATCGAGCAGAACTCGAGAGCCCGCCCCCTTTTCGCGGTTGACGAAACGGATGCCTGGACGGGCGATGTCATGCCAGCTTGCAATGCGTTTGGGATTTCCTTTTTGTACATAGAAACCGGCCTGCCGTCGTAGAAGATGGATTACAAGGTAGGGCTGTCCTACCAAAATTCGTCGAATATAGGGAAGATTATACTCCTCCGTATCCCCATCCCAGAGATGCGTGCTCACAATGTCTGCACGGCCGTGATACATGGAGAGCAGGCCATTCAAGCTGCCGTCCGAGGAACGGAGGGTGCGATAAGCAGTGGAAGCGCGTTCCATATGCCGCGCTAGAATATCAAGGCTGATATCTTGACCGCATATGACAAGGGAGCGCACACCGCTAGAGGGCGGGGTCGTTCCTTTATCTTCTCCCCGATAAAGGGGGGAGAGAGGCTGTTCTATTTGTGTGGCTAAAGGTGCGGGTGCTAGACGCCCCCCTCGCTTTGCGCTGGCCTTATAGGCTTCCAAGTCATCAGCATCGATACGCATCTGCCGACCGACACGATAGGCGGGCAGGTCTCCTTTTTTAATTAAGTCGTATACGGTTAGCTTGGAAACTTTCAGTAGGGCAGCTATTTCCTCTGTCGTATAAGAAATATCACTCATCGTTCTCCCCCATTTTTAGTATGTATCCTACTATATTTTATCATAAATAAGAAAAAACACATGATATTTACATTTTCTCTTTATAATTAGATATATTTAATTATAATTAGTTATATGTACATAGGTTACAGTTACTGGCGTTATAGACTTGTAATGGTAATGGGGGAGATCATGATGTATAAGAGATTTGTATGGCTATTTATTGTAATGGTCAGTATGCTCGGCTTGGCCGGCTGCGGAAGCGGCAAAGAGAGCCAGGGGAATACGAACGCCTCTTCCGGTGAGAAGACAGAGATTATGGTTATGGCAGCGGCCAGTTTGACGGATGCATTACAGGAATTAAAGACATCATTTGAGAGTGAGCACCCTACTACGACTGTCACCTATAGTTTTGGCGGCTCGGGCAAGCTGGCCCAGCAGATTGAACAGGGGGCTCCGGCGGATGTTTTCTTGTCGGCAAGCAAAAAAGATATGGACAAGCTGCAGGAAAAAAGCTTGATTGCAGCCGATACGCGCGGCGACTTTACAAAAAACGAGTTGGTGCTGGTGGCGCCAAAGAATACGTCGCTTCAGGTAACATCATTTGAGAACATGAAACCAGAACAACTACAGCGTCTGGCGGTGGGCGAACCGGAGAGTGTCCCTGCCGGTCGATACACAAAAGAAACAATGGAGAAGCTCGGTACATGGACACAGTATAAGGAT
The DNA here is from genome assembly GCF_041379945.2 of Aneurinibacillus sp. REN35. Classification (NCBI taxonomy): domain Bacteria; kingdom Bacillati; phylum Bacillota; class Bacilli; order Caryophanales; family Paenibacillaceae; genus Aneurinibacillus; species Aneurinibacillus baijiui. The sequence continues at coordinate 322,399 of NZ_JBFTXJ020000002.1, forward strand.
AAGCTTGTATTGGGTAAGGATGTGCGTCAGGTACTCACCTATGTTGAGTCAGGCAACGCCGACGCAGGTGTGGTCTATGCAAGTGATGCGAAGACATCTCAAAAAGTAGTGATACTAGCACAGGCGAAGCCGGAGTGGCACAAGCCCATCACCTATCCTGGTGCTGTTGTTGCCGGCTCAAAGCATGTACAAGAAGCGGAGGAGTTTCTGACATATGTAAAAGGTGAGAAGGGTCAAGCCATTTTTAAAAAGTACGGATTTCAATAATGAGTCAGGTGGATAAGACATGACAGACACGAGTCTACACCCGCTGTTTTTATCACTAAAAGTAGCTGGCATTGCAACCGTGATCGTATTCATTACAGGCGTATGGCTGGCATTTTGGCTTTCGCGGCGCACATTTACAGGCAAAAGCGTCCTTGAATCATTTTTTTTATTGCCGATGGTACTCCCACCTACAGTTGTTGGGTTTGGCCTTTTGCTTTTATTCGGTAAAAACGGCTGGATCGGCAGCTGGCTATCAGGCTGGTTCAGCATCCAGATCGTTTTTACGTGGATCGGCGCGGTCATCGCATCGGTTGTCGTCTCGTTTCCGCTGATGTATCAGGCGGCCGCAGCCGCGTTTCAGACATTGGACGAGAAGCTGGCACAGGCTGCTCGTACGATGGGAGCTTCGGAATGGCGGATTTTCTGGACCGTATCGTTCCCGTTGGCATGGCCCGGTATTCTCGCCGGGCTTGTGCTTTCATTTGCCCGAGCGCTTGGCGAATTCGGAGCCACGCTTATGATTGCCGGGTACATTCCAGGCAAGACGGATACCCTGCCAATTGCCATTTACTTTGCCGCAGAGGCGGGACAGATGGAGCAGGCTGCTCTATGGGTAATCATTATTGTTGCGCTCGGATTCAGTGCCATGCTGTGGCTGAATTGGTGGGGACGAAAAAACATGCGCCGTTTTGCCGAACGGGAGAAATAAACGAAGGACGGAGATATATGCTGTATGTAAACATGCAAAAGCATCTGCCGTATTTTGAACTTGATGTGGAATTTGAGGTGGGTGCGGAGATTGTTGTTTTGTTCGGTCCGTCAGGTGCAGGAAAAACGACCATTTTAAACAGCATAGCCGGGCTTACCGAGCCGGATACAGGAATAATCAGGCTCGGTAGTACAGTGTTTTTTGAGACCGGAAAGAAGCCGCTTGCTACGCAAAAGCGCAGGCTTGGCTACTTGTTTCAAGACTATGCGCTGTTTCCTCATATGACCGTGGAGAAGAACATTCGATATGGTATGAAGGGGAGAGAAACGGAGGAATCAGATCGTTTTCTTGCGCAATTGCTTGGCCTGCTTGGTATCGAGCATCTTCTTCCTAAGTATCCGCATCAAATCTCTGGCGGTGAAAAGCAGCGTGTAGCGCTGGCCCGCGCATTAGCTGGCAGACCTGATATACTGCTTTTGGATGAACCGCTTTCTGCGCTTGATGCGGGAACAAGGTTGAAATGTCAGGACGAATTGCTTTCAATCCACCGCTTGTGGCGCATTCCTGTGCTGCTTGTCACACATGATGAAAAAGAGGCACAAAAGCTAGGGGATAGGATTTTAATTATGGAACAGGGGGAGATCAGTAAAAGGTAAGTCTACCATTTATTGTGAAACATTACTTTAATCCTTTCGTATACATGAGAGACACCATATAGAACGTGAGGGATTATAAAATGGAATTATGGATGAAAATTGCTTCGGTCATTGGCGCAAGTATTATCGAACTATGGGCTGCGATTCCAGTCGGTTTCGCGCTGCGCCTTCACCCGACCATCATCGCCATCGCAAGTGCGGTCGGGTCAATTCTTGCCGCAGCGATTGTTATTTTCCTGGGTAAGTCACTGCGTAATTGGCTTACGAAGCGGATGAAGAAAAAAAACGGCAGGCAGGGGCGTATGGCGCGTATCTGGGAGAAGTATGGAGTGATTGGTCTCGGGCTCGCTTCCCCTTTGCTAACAGGAGCCCCGCTTGGCGCGGCAATTGGCATCTCTGCCGGAGCCCATCCTGTAAAGCTATTCATTTGGATGACAATTGGAATTATCATATGGAGCATAATTCTGACGGCGGCCGTGGCACTTGGCCTGCTCAGCCTCACTTCATTCAGTTAGTTTGCTAGACACAGAAGAAGACGATGTGACATAAAATGAATCCGCTCTGTGCTTGGATTTGTCTTGTGCCGCGTTGTCTTTTTTTTCTGTGAAAATCATACGAAAAGCTGGAAAACGCAGCGTCTCTTTATAGGATAAAATTATTAAAGAGATAAATAATATATATTAGAATAATATCCTATCCTCAATTATGATGATAAAAAGAGAAGAAAAAGAAGTAACGATATATACTGGGGGGATTCATATGGAAAACAATCGAAACGATGTTATGGAAAAATTTAATGGAATTGCACATGCTTATAATAATCAAAGAAGAAAACTCATTCCTTGTTTTGACGACTTTTATACCATTCCTGTTTCTATTGCAGAGTCAAAAAATGATTCTCCAAATATATTGGATATAGGTGCCGGGACAGGATTGCTCTCTGCATTTATGTTAGAAAAGTATCCTAAGGCAAACCTGACGCTGATTGACCTCTCGGAAAAAATGCTAGAGATTGCTAAGCTGCGGTTTGAAGATCATCCCAATGTAAAATATATTGTTGACGATTATACAACGTATGCGTTTGAGGATACGTTTGATATTGTGATGTCATCTCTCTCCATTCATCATATAACAGATGAGGAAAAGCAAAACGTATATCACAAGAGTTTCTCAATCATTAAAAATGATGGTGTGTTTATTAATGCTGATCAGGTTCTTGGCAGCACGCCATATATTGAATCTCTTTATACAAATGATTGGAAGAAAAAGATCGAAACGAGCGGATTAACTAAACAAGAAATTTTGTCTGCTTATGAAAGGACTGCATTGGATAAGATGTCCACACTAGAAGATCAGGTTCGTTGGCTTAAGGAAGCTGGCTTCTCGGATGTGGATTGTATTTACAAATATTTTAATTTCGTCGTATTATTTGGAAGAAAAATAAAATAGATCATGGAGCGAACGATTTCATAGAGTGGCTATATCGGATATTTAAAAGCGGAAGGTGCTCGTTATCGTGAAAAAAACATACGGTGAATATACAATTATTACACTTTCAAGAGCAGGGTATGGAAAAACATCGAAGGAAATAGGAGCGACCCTTTCAACGGCTTGCGACTACTACGCAAAGCTATTACAGCATTTACATATTGAAAGAGCTCACATACTAGCGGTATCAGCTGATGGACCAACAGGGATTATCTTTGCAAAAAAAATTCCGCACCTTACGCGTACACTTACTTTGCAATCTGCAGTCACTAAAGAATGTCTCACTCCAAAGGATCGAACATACAGAGCCGCATCGATTTTATTCAATGCTAGAGCTGAAAAATATACGTGGGGTATGGTTTCAGCGCTGAGTAATTATTTTCCTCGCTTCATTTTCAAACAAATGTTTCCATCTTTTAGCACGTTAAAATACAAAGATGCGAAAGAAAAAAATCAATAGCAATGACATTTTATTATTTGTTCAAATGAATAATCGCCAATGTTCAGGTCATGGGTTTTTAATCGATTTATCACAAACAAAGGAATTGACCGTTAAAGATTTACAAGATCATAACTCTTTATAGTTTTATTTAGAAAGGTTGCGGTTAGGCCGGTTGGTTGCTACAATGCCAACAGAGAAAGGATGTGGCAAAGCGTGACACAGGCAATTGTGTTATTTATACTGGCCGGACTGGCTGAAATCGGCGGCGGGTACCTTGTTTGGTTATGGCTGCGCGAAGGCGCATCATATTGGTATGGAATCATCGGTAGCATCATTCTTGTGCTGTATGGGGTCATTCCTACATTACAGTCGTTTCCAAGCTTTGGGCGTGTCTATGCCGCGTATGGCGGTGTCTTTATTATTCTGGCCGTATTGTGGGGATGGGGCATAGACAAAAAAACACCGGATATGTATGACTGGATTGGCAGCGTGATCTGTATTATCGGTGTGTCCATTATGCTATGGGCTCCGCGTTCATAAAAGTAAATATGCAGAATGGGTTGCACGATCTCGCACGTTCCCTTACAATTGATAGTAATTATCATTATTGATGATAGGTTCGCTTGAAGGGAGGGTGCCGGATGAATCAAATTGCCATGTCTGATCAATTGGCGCAAACATTTCGAGTACATATCCATAATGTAAATGCGTATGACTTTTCAATCCAGGGGAAGGAATTAACAGATGTGTCCGGGATCGGACATGTGATAGAGAAGGTTCAGAAGCATCTGGGAAATCCAAAGCTGCATGCAGCCGGTTCGTTATTTGTTAAGCGCTATTTTTGTACAGTTCCGCTTGCGGCTCTTTATGCATGGACTCGCTTGAATCGCGGCTATGACTGGTCACCTGTTAATCTTTCATTCCATTTTGATGAAGAGGGAAAGTGGCATACACAGCTGCTGAACAAAGAAGAAGACCAGCCGCCTTGTGAGCAGAAAAAGCAGTGGCGAGAAGCACAAACTCATAATCTGCTGCTAGAGACGGTCGGCCCTGTTTTTCGTGCGGTGGCGGCACATACGGGTGTGTCGATTAGTACACTGTGGGCGCATTTATCTTTTGTTGTGTACCATTATTATGAATTGTGGCAGAAGGAAGCGGCATCGGAGGCAGAGCGAAAGCGCCTTGCTGATGATTTTCGTTTTCTTACGCAGGAGCTTCCCGCTGAATGGTTTGACGGCGTATCGTATAATCCGTTTGTGGAAGGCTATACGTATTTTCCGCATCCGCAAGAAGAAGGACGCACGATTCGACTGCGTACGAAGTGCTGCTTTAATTATTGTCTGCCGGAAGGTAGGTACTGCTATACTTGCCCGGGCTTAACAAAGGAGCAGCGCATCAAGCGAATTATGGGAACATAAAGATCGATTTCCTTTATTTTTCATTTTTTGTTGCAATTAAAAAGCCCATGTGCTATTATGAATGCATAAGGTGATTGAGGCAAGAACATATAATTCGCATGTTATCATGGATTATATTTTCGGCAATACAGTCCATGATAATATGCGAATTTTTTATTTTCGATGAGGAAATAAAATCGCGTATTAGAGTAATTTTTTGGAGGTCTTTACATGACTACAGGTACAGTAAAATGGTTTAATGCAGAAAAAGGCTTTGGCTTCATTCAAGTTGAGGGTGGAGACGATGTATTCGTACACTTCAGCGCAATCTCTGGCGATGGTTTCAAGACATTAGAAGAAGGCCAACGCGTACAATTCGACATCACAGAAGGTAACCGCGGACCGCAAGCGGCAAACGTAGTAAAACTGTAAGCTGCTTAACGAACGTATGCTTGTATAAAAAAGAGCCACCGGCACATGCCGGTGGTTTTTATGTGCTCAAAAACAATGTCCCCCATACTCACCTATACTTCTTCTTTCTCTATAGTGGATTTGGGGTTCTGCCGCAGCATTTCTTTCTGAAAGTAAATTGTATTCTCCAAGGGGAGAAGGCGGGCAACGTATGTTTTTTTCTCGGTATGGGGAAGCTGAACTTCTGTGCCGGGTTGAACATGGTAGAAATAATTAGAAGAGTAAGAAGTAAGCCCTCTGCTTAAAGTGGTCTCAGCGCGGTGTGCGGTATAAATGATCGTAATTGTCGTTTCATTTACAAAGCCCCCAAACGTCCAACTTGCTTGCCATTCCCCAACAGGTTCTTCAAGCAATACCTTGCCTGGAGTAATAGGTACCATGTTTTGCCCCCTTTCTATAGACCTGCAAAGAGATAATCATGCTGTAGAAATATGTATGCAGGCAGCGTCTTTTTTTTCCTATAAAAATAGATGTATCGCAGCAAAGGAGATTAGAGAAAAGCCTATAGAATTAAAATACTACGCAAAAATACAATAATTATATTATGTAAACATAAATCGTGAAGTCCTATTCCATCCTGCCGATAGCAGGAAAACATAAGAAGACGTATACTGTAAAGAAATTAGGGAAATGCGAGGAGAATAATGAATCTATTCAAAAGAATGTTTAGGGAAAAGCCTTCTGTTTTTGATGAAGCAGAAGCGCTGGAGCAAGAGGCCAAGGACAGAAACCGTCTTAGCTATCAGCGAATTTATCGTGTGCTTGCGAACGCTTATAAGTATGGAATTGAAGGGATCTGCGCAGAAAAGGAAGATGGATTGTTCGCGGTGGAAGAATATCGTTATCAGGTAGGTGAACTTCACGTGTATCTACGATATGAACCATCACGTTATGCGGAGAATAAATCGATGATTCACGTGCGTATAACTGTAGGCGGGCTAGAAGAACCACTTGTCTGTGATGATACGATTGAGAAGCCGATGGTGCTGACTGCAAATGATTATGTGCAATGGAAAATTGACGGAGAGTGGAGTTCGCAACTGACGGATGGAATGCGCCGTTTGGGTGAAGCTACATACGAAGCATATCAGATTCAACAAAGGGACGTGTCTCAAAATTAATTTGAGACGCGTCCTTTTTATTGACCTTCTTTTTTGGTATGTGATTAAATAGAATATAAATGTTAACTTATTTTTTTATTTGGTTAACAATAGGAGGGATAAGGTGAGAGTAAAGACAGGAGACATTCCAATCATTGCTTTGCTAGCTGCACTGATAGCTGTAACCGGCTCATTTAAGATTCCACTCGGAATACCGGGCGCGGAATTTCAGCTTTCCGCACCGATTGCGGTTGCGATTGCTGCCGTTTTTGGCTTTCGACGCTATATTATTGCCGGAATTCTAGCGAGTTCTATTATGTTTTTGTTAGGGCTGCACACGTTATTTAATGTGGAAATTTCTATGATATTTCGTTTAGTGGCCGGAGGTATCGTCGCATGGTTTGGTACATCGATTCCTGTGCTGGCGTTGGCTGGACCTATTGGGTCGACTGCAGCGCGTTGGGTGTTGGGCATGACGCTTGGCATTTCGGTTTGGCCACTGTGGTTTGCAGCGCTGCCTGGTATGCTTTTTACCGCTCTTACAGTCTGGCCGCTAACAAAAATCTTGCGAAGAGCTAAGGAAGGGGCAAGTGGATATGTCAAGCGAACCACTATATAGCATGCGGATGCGTGCTGCACAGGGAGGATCTCATGAGGAAGGCGGCATCCATATTTCTGGAGGGGAACGTCTGAGCACTGAGGCGGAGATAGAGGCATTAGCCTGTGAGCTTCTTCATAAGGCGCTGCATCACAGCCGAGGTACGGCAGACTTTATTAACCTGATTATTGAACAGGTGAGGGATACAGATTGTGCGATGCTGCCTCCGCTTTCGGTGTCAACTTATGAGGCAGAAGATGATCATGCAGGTAGACAGCAGGCCTTCTCGCTGCTTAGACAAGCATCTGTATCCGCCCAGGCCATTGAGCGGGGATTGGCTATCCTTGGTGATGTACATAATTTGCGCGGCGCTGTATTGCTAGATCGTATAAGCGGCGAGCGGCTTGATGCACGAGGCATCAAAGGCGTGCGCGTGTCACGTATGGATTGGAATCGGGAGAGTCTGCGTATTTGGCGAAAAAAATACCCCGCCTTTTCTTCTGCACGTATTGCAGAAGCCATCGCACTAGCTACAAAAGTGGCCCATGCACAAGGAACGATCGCTGAGCTATGCTGGTCCGATGATCCTGAGTACGTTACAGGCTATGTCGCCAGTCCGACGCTAGGGTACTGCCGGATTACGCATATGAAAAAGAGCGGGGATTTTTCTGGTGGCCGTGTGTTTTTTGTTGAATCAGACCAATCGCTTGCAGCCTATATTGAATACTTGGAACAGACACCGGTCTGGATTGGATGAGGAGAGGGATATATGGATAGCTTTGAGTCTTCGCTTTGTGCCGCGCTTGTCCATTTAGAGGAAAAAGGATGGATGCGTCGTTTGCACAACGTAGAAGAGGTGAGCGGCATTCGTTTATTTGCTTCCAATGATTATCTTGGATTAACGCAGGATGAGCGAGTGAAGCAGGCGGCGATTGATGCGGTGAAAACATATGGAACGGGAAGCGGAGGCTCCCGTCTGACGACAGGCAACCTGGTGCTGCATGAACAGCTTGAGAAGCGTCTTGCGGCCTGGAAAGGCAAGGAGAGTGCTTTGGTATTTAGCAGCGGTTATCTTGCCAATGTCGGGATTATTTCCGCGCTAATGGGTGCAGGCGATACGATTTTTAGCGATGCATTAAACCATGCCAGCATCATTGACGGCTGCCGTATGAGCAGAGCGGATACAATCATTTATCGCCATGCGGATATCCGTGATTTAGAGGAGAAGCTAAAGCATGCCAAGCCTAACGGCAAAAAATTAATTGTTACAGACGGGGTGTTCAGCATGGACGGGAACATCGCTCCGCTTCCAGACATTGTGACCGTAGCAGAAGCCTACGGAGCATGGGTAATGGTTGATGATGCACATGCGACCGGAATCCTTGGTAGGAACGGAGCCGGTACGGCTGAATACTTCGGTGTAGAGGATCGGGTGCAGTTAGCGGTTGGCACGCTTAGCAAATCTATAGGTGCCGAAGGTGGATATGTTGCAGCATCGGCTGCTGTTATTGACTACTTACGTAATTATGCCCGCTCGTTTATTTTTCAAACGGCTCTCTCTCCTGGCGTAATCGGTGCCGCCCTTGCCGCCATTCATGTGATTCAGACCGAGCCTGCCCGGCGAGAGCTGCTTTTGTCTCAGTCGGACTACATGCGTAAAAGCTTACAGACGCTTGGCTTTACCCTTGTTGAAGGAACAACACCGATTCTGGCGGTACTCATTGGAGAAGCGGAGCAAGCGGTCGCCTTCTCCGCTCGATTGAAGGAAAAAGGCGTATTTGCCCCGGCGATTCGTCCGCCAACCGTACCTGAAGGTTCAAGCCGGATTCGGCTCACATTATCAGCCCTTCATACCCGTGAGGAAATAGATGGAGCCATCGCAGCTTGTGAAGAAGTTGGTCGGGCGATGGGGATGATTACACCTGAGTTTGAAGCAAAGCAGGAGTTCGTATTGTCTAAGGAGAAAGAATAAAGGGAGAACTTTTGGGAGTTTGTAAAATGAGAAATGGGAGAAGAGAGGGGACAGAATAGATGGCTGAGCACCACTTTCATTTAAAAGCTACATGGCAGGGAGGTCTGCAGGGAGAGGGGCAGATTTCTGTCGGGAATCTGCAATCGGAGGTATCCGTGCCGCTTGTCATGAATGGACCGGGCGTTGGAACCAATCCGGATGAGATGCTGGTCGGAGCGGCTGCAACGTGCTATTTGATCACGCTTGCCTCTGTATTAGAAAACCGCAAGCTTATGGTAAGCGAGTTGACCCTTGAATCAGAAGGAATCGTGATAATGGAAGGGCATAAGCCACGCTTTCATCGAATTATTCATCGTCCTGTGATTGTGCTCGCACACGAATCCTCTGAAGAACAGCTGCGTGATGTGGCTGTATTGGCCGAACGGGCTGAAAAAGCCTGCATGATCTCTAAAGCGATTCGCGGTAACGTAGAAGTAAGTGTGGAGGCAAATGTGGTAGTTCGTGTATAATACATATGTGAAGAGCTATAGGATGATATAGCAGGCGGCTTCTTTATATAAGGAAGCCGCCTGTTTTATTATGTATGCTAGTGAGTGGGGGAAAGGATAGACTTAAGTGAAATAGAAAATAATGTATACAATAAGAAAGTGAGTCAAAGGAGTTCGTGTAATGGAAAATAAATCATTTGCTGTAATCGGAATGGGCAGGTTCGGTTCTAGTCTGGCTGAGCAGCTGTATTCGATGGGATATGATGTAATGACGATTGATGAAAACGAGGAGCGCGTGCAGGATAGCTTAGCGATTTCAACTCATGCTGTACAGGCTGATTCTACGGATGAGCTGGCGATGAAGGAAGTGGGCATTCGCAACTTTGATGTTGTCGTTGTTGCAATTGGCATCGATATTCAAGCCAGCATTCTTACGACCCTGATTCTAAAAGAGATGGGGGTACGGCGCATCGTCGTAAAGGCACAGAATGAGCGACATGGGCAAGTATTATATAAAGTAGGAGCAGATCGGGTTGTATTCCCGGAGCGAGATATGGGGCTTCGTGTAGCCCATAATCTAATCTCGGCCAATGTTCTCGATTTTATCGAGCTGGCAGAAGACTATAGTGTAGCAGAAGTGGCAGCATCTCACAAAATGAATGGAAAGAGCTTGATTGAACTTGATGTACGCGCAAGCTTTGGGGTAAATGTTGTGGCGATTAAGAGCGGAGCGTCTTTTAATATTGCACCTGATCCTGGTGATCGGATCAGCGAAGGGGATATCCTCATTGTGATCGGTCACAACAAAGACTTAAAGCGGTTTGAAGAAGAAATCTAGCTTCCTTCTCTAAGAAAATAAAGGTAGGAGTATACAGGCAGATGCAATGCTGATAGAGTGAAAGGGAGAGAGGAAGGGGAAGAGATGAGGAATCGAAGAGGCTGGAGCGTCTTTTTCTTTATCTGTGCGCTTATTTTGAACAGCGCCTGCACGGGTCAAAGCGATCCGACCGCTGCATTTACGCGCCCGCTTGAAATCGAGCTTGCCATCGAACCGGAAACCATATATAAAGGCGAGAAGGCGTTAATTGAAGCGATTGTTATACAAGGAACGCAGCGAGTATCGGATGCAAGTGAAGCGGTATTTGAGATTAGTAAAAAAGGGGAAAACGATATAGAAACAATCGTTGCTACCGCAAAGGGAAACGGAAAATATGCGGTAGAAAAAATATTTGCTCAAGTCGGTACCTATACGGTTAAAGCGAAAGTAACGGCACAGGACTTAACCGCTGTAAAATCCCAGGTACTCACCATAAAAGAAGAATGACTACATCATTATTAGCGATGCTCATAAAATGGAAAAACTCTTGATATATGCCTGTAATGTTTTCTTGGTATGCTCTTTCTGTAAAAAAACTCCTGATAAGATTGTTTTCAGGAGTTTTTTTCATAGAGATTTATGTGCAGAAGGAGGGGGAAACGTGCGTAATAAGACCGAGGACATCGCTGAATTGTTTTCCTTATTCGGAAGCATCGTTGCAGGATATGTGAGCGTATGCGGTTTGATTTGGCTTGTGTTTATGTAGCGTGGTTATGAAACAATGGAAGCTTCTTGCCGGTTATCTGTGGCGGGAAGCTTTTTTGAGATGAGAAGGAAAGACTGGCCTTAGGCGGACGCTTGTCTGTCTCCCATTTCTCGTGTAGCAGCTTCTGGTAGAGCACAAAAACTTTATGCGTATCCGTCTCCCGTGTATCCCCGGATACAAAATAAGGCGGCATCTCCTCCCATATAAAACGCTCAGAGTGGGCGTTAATCAGCTCGCGCATGTGATTCATTTTTGCTGTGAATTCCGGGCTTCGCTTTTTGCCGCGCCGTATCCATTCGTGGTCACATGCGGCCATATACCTGCATAGATCAGGCAGATACGGAGTGCCGTTGTTCCAGATGTTTTGCGTAATGGGATGACGGAAGTAGCCTCCCTTGCCTTCTGCTAGCCCCATCTGAATTAAGATTGATTTGGTGACCTGTGCACACTCAAGCACTTGCTTGTTTAAACGCAGGTCACATAAATAACGGGCGGATGCAGCGTGGTCTTGATATGGACGGAATATTTGCATCGTAGTCTCCTCCTTGTCGACGTATGATTGTAGTATAATCTGATGTCTTCTTATGCACAATGAAGCGAGTACAAAATTACTGCGTATTTTATATCATAAAAAATTTTATTTTCACCTAGCCGAACAGGTAGTGAATAAGTTACTATATTACTAAGAAAAGAGAGTCTAATGTACCAACAACGTAAGAAAAGGTGCAAAAGTATACTCGTCAGCACCGATACTATACATAGAAGCATGAATTGTATGAGGGGAAAGGAGCCAGCACAATGGCGATGGATGATAAAAAAGGGATTCTTTTAGAAAGCGGAACAAATGAACTTGAAATTATTGAATTCGGTATTTCGGGTGAAACATTCGGTATCAATGTTATTAAAGTGCGTGAGGTTATCAATCCCATGCCTGTTACACGTACACCCAAGCTGCATCCGAATGTAATGGGTATCATCCAGCTTCGTGGCGAGGTGCTCCCAGTTATTAACCTGGCACAAGCACTGGGGTATTCGCCATCTGAGCATCCAGAGCAGGATAAATTAATTATTGCAGAACTTAATCAAATTAAGGTCGCATTTTATGTGCATTCGGTATCGCGTATTCACCGTATTTCTTGGGAGCAGATCGAGAAGCCGTCTGAGCTTGCACGCGGTGTAGAGAGCAGTACTACAGGGGTCGTTAAGATGGATGACCGCTTTATTTTACTGCTTGATTTTGAAAAAGTCGTCGTTGATATCAGTCCAGAGTCAGGCATTAATGTAGGCCAATTAAAAGATTTAGGCTCACGGCCTAAATCGACGAAGCGCATTCTGCTGGCGGAAGACTCGGCCATTTTGCGTAAGCTTATTGAAGAGACCCTGCATGAAGCTGGCTATGTTCATATTGAAATATGCCAGGACGGCAATGAAGCATGGAGTTATCTGGAGAGCCTGGCCCGTACCCAACAAAATATAGTTGATGAGCTTCAACTCGTCATTACAGATATTGAGATGCCAAAAATGGATGGTCACCATCTGACGAAGCGGATTAAGGAGCACCCAGAGTTGCGCAAGCTTCCGGTCGTGATCTTCTCCTCGCTGATTACCGAGGATTTGCGACATAAGGGTGAAAAGGTTGGAGCAGATGCACAGGTTAGCAAGCCGGAGATTGTAAATTTAGTTAAGATCATTGATCAGCTTATTTTATAGACAGAGCAAGCAGGCAATAAGAACATATTTCTTCGGTCATACTAAAGGCAGCGTTTGGATAAAGGAGGGACAGCAATGACTGACCGCAACAAACGACAGGCGATGGAGATGACGCATCCGCGCAGCCAACCGTCACGCCTTGACCAGTATGGCCGGGATGGACAGATTCCGCTCACCGGCCAAAAAAACCCGGAGATGGTTTCGCTATCTGAAGCCGAAGAAACAGAAGAGCAAGACTCATAACAGGAAAGGCCCTGCAGCATATTCGCTGCAGGGCCTTTCCTGTTATGTTAAGAGGTATTAATAAGAGTACGTAATGGTAACAGAGGTTCCGACCTTCAACTCACCCGGAGCAATCTGGCTGCCTGTCGCGTCTGCTTTGGCCGAGTTTGCCGAGTTTCCTGTACGTTGCATATCATAATACATCGGGGAATTAGGAATGGAGCCGTCTGTGATCTGGATTGCTTCCTTAATGGTTACACCGGCCCGTTTTGCGATTCGATCCGCTTTAACGCGGGCATTGTCAATGGCGATATCGGATGCTGCGAGCTGATGCTGCTCCATATTCTCAGATGTAAACCACACGCTGTCAATCCGGTTGGCACCGGCAGCGGCAGCTGTATCCAGCAGATGGCCGATATTTTTTAGATCCCGGCATTTTATTTGGATAATGTGTTCTACCTGATACCCTTTTAACTCCTGCTTATTATTGTTCCAGGAGTAGTCTGGCATGGTAGAGAAGCGTGCTGTCTGGATGTCTTTAGGTGAAATTTTCAGCTTCGTAAGGGCTGTGCGGATGGCTGTGAATTGCTTCGCATTCTTCTCCTGCGCTTCGCGTGCCGTTTTGCCTGTCGTGTGCAGACCTAATTGGACATAAGCAATATCCGGCTGCACAGTAACTTCACCATACCCAGTCACAGTAATCGTACGCACCGCTGTGGATTGTGTCGTGCTTGTCTGTTGTGTTTCGGCCGCATATGCGGTTGGTGCAGCCAATCCTCCGGTGAATACGACAGTGCTAATCAATGCGGCGCAGCTAAGCATCTTTATATTTTTTATAATCATTTTACTTTCTCCTTTGCCCATTTTTATTTTTATGGACGGAAGAGGCGCGGAGAAAGTTGCAGGTCTTTTTGCCTGAATAGAAGTTCTATTGATGGATACGAAAACGTGTAATGTGCTCGTATAATCCCTCTTGCAGTAAAATTTCTTTTTGTTTATCGCCAATAAGATCGAAATGAGGATACGCGGTGCGCATGTGCAGGTGTCTTCGTTCGAGTCCGTAAGGTTGTCCCCATAAAAGAAGAGTATCAATATCAGAACATCCTGCTTTGGTTACGGTTTTGATGCCAGGATAACGTGGGTCAAGCCAGAAGTGGGTCAGCAGTGCCACGTCCCCACGCTGTACTCTTCTCTTCCATTCTACAAGCTCAACACGTGTGATGCCAAAAGCCATCAGGTGTGTCCTCCCTCCGAATTGTTTGTTTACCATTATAGCGAATTGTGACAGAAATAGTACGGGCGAATGAGCGGAAAAAACGGATGTTTTTTAGAAAAAAAGACAATAAAGAAGAAAGAAAGCGTTTTAAAATAGAATGTAAGCGTTATATAGATAGATTGTTTTCTTTATTTTATTTTGCGTGTGAGTTGGATGAATTTCAAAGATAACAACTTTATCCATAAGCCTTTTAAAGTGCATTGCTTTCGAATAGAATACGGCTGTACATGTACATTGGATATACAAAAGAGCAAGCGAGGTTACGTAGTATGTCTATTATCTTATCTGTTAATAGTGGAAGTTCATCGTTTAAATATCAGCTTATCGATATGCCAGCCGAGCGCGTCATTGCTAAAGGGATGATGGAGCGTATCGGGAGCGGAGAGTCGCTTCATACTTTTGATACAGGCGGGGAGAAAATAGCAGAGGTTTGTGCAATTGCTGATCATGAGCAGGCAGTAACCGTGTTGATGCAGACGCTTGTCCACCCAGCACACGGTATACTCACCGGAATTGATGAAATCAAAGGGATCGGACATCGTGTCGTCCATGGCGGAGAAGTGTTCACGGACTCAGTATTGATCGATGATAACGTGCTTGCTCAGCTCACGGCATGCATAGAGTTGGCGCCGCTTCACAATCCTGCCAATCTCATCGGCATTCGCGCATTCAAAAAAGCGCTGCCGCATGTCCCGGCTGTGGCCGTATTCGATACGGCATTTCATCAGACGATGCCGCAAAAGACATACCTATACAGTATACCGTACAGTTATTATAAGGATTTCGGTGTCCGTAAATACGGATTTCATGGCACATCACATAAATATGTAACAACAAGAGCAGCAGAACTTATGCAGCGTCCGCTAGAACAGTTGCGAATCATTAGCTGTCACCTTGGAAACGGAGCCAGCATCGCGGCTGTGCGAGGTGGTAAATCGATCGATACTTCGATGGGATTCACTCCACTTGCCGGATTAACAATGGGTACGCGTGCCGGAGATGTCGATGCAGCGCTCATTCCGTATTTAATGGAGAAAACGGGGAAATCAGCAACTGACATTGTTGCTATATTCAATAAGGAGAGCGGGATTCACGGAATTTCAGGACTATCTAGCGATCTGCGTGATATTGAAGTTGCCATCTCTCACGGAGATGATCGTGCAAAGCTTGCGCTTGATATTTTCATTGAACGTGTCCGCAAATATATTGGAAGCTATGCAGCGCAGATGAACGGTGTGGATGCGATCGTATTCACGGCTGGTATTGGCGAGAACAGTGCGATGATCCGTGCTGCTATTGTAGATAAACTAGAATGGATGGGCGTGTATTTTGACCATGAGAAAAACAATGTGCGCAGCAGGGAAGCGGAGCTGACGCATGCCCATTCTCCGGTAAAAGTATGGATTGTTCCAACGAATGAAGAAGTAATGATTGCCCGCGATACGATGAAGGCAGCCAACATCAAGGAGGAAACACTCGTATGAATAACATCGTTCCTGTAGGAGTCTCTAACCGTCACATCCATCTAAGCCAAAAAGATGTCGAAGCACTCTTTGGTGCAGGTTATGAGTTGACACCAATGAAGGCTTTGTCCCAACCGGGTGAATTTGCCGCAGAAGAAACCGTGACTGTCATCGGTCCAAAACATGAGATTCATCATGTTCGTATCCTTGGACCTATTCGTGCCAGAACGCAGGTAGAAATCTCCCGCTCCGATTCTTTCGTACTTGGAGTCAAAGCGCCGATTCGGATGTCTGGCGATCTGGCAGGCACACCGGGGATTACGCTTGCGGGTCCTGCTGGCGAAGTGAAGCTAGAAGAAGGCGTAATCGTGGCACAGCGCCATATTCATATGACTCCGCAGGATGCTGAACGTTTTGGTGTGAAGGATAAGGATGTTGTTCAAGTAAAAACTATGGGTGAGCGCCCGTTGATTTTTGATAAGGTGATGGTTCGTGTTCATGCTTCGTATGGGCTTGATTTCCATGTGGATACAGACGAAGCGAATGCAGCCGGATTACAAACTGGAGATCTGGTAGAAATTCTCGGTGTTCGCATTCGTGAACTCCAGCTTGCTTAAGTTATAGATAGAGATAGAAGAGCGGTTTCCTATGGAAAGCCGCTTTTTTCTATATAAAAGTAGAAAATAAAAATCAATAGTCGTGTGTAAAGTAGGACAATTTGGTAAGATATATTATTGAGACCCTTTCACTTATTCTGCCACAAAGCCATCATGTTCATATATTAAGGAGGCGTTTGCGATACATATCATTGATGAACAAAAAACCGAACGGGCCATCCTGGTCGGCTACTACCGAAAAAATAAAGATACGCGCCAATTTGAGCTTTCTATGGAAGAGTTAGGCGAGCTTACGCGGACAGCACAGGCTGATGTCGCCGTTGTGCTAACGCAGGGACGCGACCAAGTAGATTCACGCCTGTATGTGGGCAAAGGGAAAGTAGAAGAAATCAATCAACTGGTCGAAGAACTAGAAGCGGACCTTGTTATTTTCAACGATGAGCTGACGCCCATGCAAATTCGCAACCTAGAACATGTAATCGAGTGTAAGGTGATTGATCGGACGCAGTTAATCCTCGATATTTTTGCCCAGCGCGCTCGTTCACGGGAAGGGAAATGGCAGGTGGAACTGGCCCAGTTGAAGTACCGTCTGCCGCGCCTGACCGGAAAAGGCGCAGAACTATCACGGCTTGGTGCAGGAATTGGAACGAGGGGACCGGGAGAGACGAAGCTGGAGTCGGATCGCCGCCATATCCGTCGCCGCATCGGTGAGATTGAAACGCATCTTGAGGAAGTAAAGCGGCATCGGCAGCTGCACCGGGAGCGCCGGAAGAAAAACGAAGTGTTCCAAATCGCGATTGTCGGCTATACGAATGCCGGCAAGTCCACGATTCTAAACCGTCTTACTGGAGCGGGGATTCTTGAGGAGGATAAGCTGTTTGCTACGCTTGATCCTACATCAAGGCGCGTCGAGCTTCCCGGCGGCGAAGAGGTTATCATTACAGATACGGTTGGCTTCATTCAGGATCTGCCACACCAGCTTATTGCCGCGTTCCGCTCCACGCTAGAAGAAGCAGCGGAGGCGGATTTGATTCTGCAGGTGATAGATGCCTCGCACCCGGACTATCAGATTCATATGGAAGTGGTCGATGAAGTATTAACCGAGCTTAGCGCCGAAGCGATCCCGCGCCTGACCGTTTTTAATAAAATGGATCTTGCCGAGGAGAAGCCGATTGCGACCATATCCGGCAGCGTGCTGTACATGTCCGCTTACAGGGAGAGCGATCTGCCGCATCTGCTGCAATCGATTGAGAACCATATCGAGAGTCAATACAGCAGATATCTGCTGCGCCTGCCGACATCGCGGGGGGATTTGTATGCGCTCGTACGCCGCAACCTTCATATTCTGCGGGAAGAAGTTAGTGAAGATGGAATGAACTATGAGCTTGAAGTGAAAGGAAGAGGCATTGAGCAGCTTTCATCCGAGCTTACCCAGTTCATCATTTAAGAGAGAGAAAGGATCGATTGTGTGTTTTCATATTTAAAGCATGGGGAAAAATTAGCTCCATACGTACAACAGGTAGAAGAAGAAACGAGCGCGCGCCTGCGTGAGATTGAAAGGATGGCAGATTATAATCAGTTCAAAGTTCTGCGGGCGTTCCGCAAGCATCAGGTAAGCGACTTTCATTTCGCTCCATCGACCGGATACGGATATGACGATATGGGGCGGGAGACACTGGAGAAGGTGTATGCTGAAGTATTTGGCGGCGAGGCAGCGCTGGTACGCTCACATATCTTAAGCGGTACGCACGCGATCGCCATTACCTTATTCGGTATGCTGCGGCCGGGAGATGAGCTGCTGTATATTACAGGTTCTCCTTATGACACGCTCGAAGAAATTGTGGGCGTGCGCGGTCATGGAAACGGCTCCCTGAAAGAGTTTGGCATTGGCTATCAGTCTGTGCCGCTGATTGCGACGGGTGATGTGGACAAGGAAGCGATCGCCCGCGCGATACATACGAAGACGAAAGTAATTGGCATTCAGCGCTCGCGCGGGTATGCTGACCGCCCATCCTTTACGATTGAGAAAATCAAAGAAATGATCGATTTTGTAAAAAGCATTCGCTCCGATCTTATCGTATTTGTGGACAACTGCTACGGCGAATTTACGGAGGAGAAGGAACCGCTTGAAGTGGGCGCAGATATTATGGCCGGCTCCCTTATCAAAAACCCGGGCGGCGGCTTAGCTAAAAACGGCGGCTACATCGCTGGTCGTGCCGACCTTGTCGAGCAGGCTTCATACCGGATGACGGCTCCGGGATTGGGTGCAGAAGTAGGTTCAACCCAATCGGGTACGCTTGAGATGTTTCAAGGATTCTTTCTTGCGCCGCATGTCGTAGGAGAAGCGCTCAAGGGCGCTGTTTTTACTGCGGGCTTGCTTGAACGCCTCGGATTTACGACACATCCGCGCTGGAATGCGCCGCGTACTGACTTGATTCAATCGATTGAATTCGGCACGGCGGATGGATTGGTTGTCTTCTGTCAGGGCATCCAAAAAGCGTCGCCGGTGGATGCGCATGTTGTACCGCAGCCAGGAGATATGCCGGGATATGCTGATCCTGTTATTATGGCAGCCGGCACGTTCATTCAAGGAGCCAGCATCGAACTATCAGCGGACGGTCCGCTGCGGCCACCGTACCTTGGTTTTGTTCAGGGCGGACTTACCGCTTCTCATGTAAAAGTCGGTGTATTGACCGCGCTGGATGGCATGATTGAAAAGAATTTGATTAACATCTAAAAAACTCGAAAAAAATATATGTAATGTTACCTAACATCCATTGACGAGGAAAGCTGACACGTGTAAAATAAGAATCAGGAAAGCAAGGAGATTTACCGGCGAGAGGGGATAAGATATGAAGGATGAGCTTCGCCGTAATATGGCTCTATTTCCAATTGGAATTGTAATGCAGTTAACGGAATTGACCGCGCGTCAAGTCCGCTACTATGAGCAGCAAGGCTTGATTTCTCCTGCACGAACTAAAGGCAATCAGCGCCTGTTTTCCTTCAATGATGTAGACAGACTGCTAGAGATTAAATCGCTGCTTGAGAACGGTTTGAACATTGCTGGAATCAAGCAGGTGCTTGCGATGAAACAGGAAGGTAAGCAGCACACCGAGAATGTACTCAATGAGAAGACAGAACAGAAACGAAAAGAACTAACCGACCGCGATCTGCGCACGCTGCTCAAGCAGCAGATGCTTACGCCGCGTCTCGGAGAAACACCGCTTAATCGGGGGGAGCTTTCCCGCTTCTTCCATTAAATTACACATAAAAAATCATGTAGGGGTCTCCTTGCGAGGAGAGATCTTAAGGAGGTAGTTTCGAGATGGCAGCAAAGTATTCAAAAGAAGACATTTACCGCTTAGTTAAAGAAGAGAATGTGAAATACATCCGCTTGCAGTTCACCGATCTGCTCGGGTCAATCAAAAACGTAGAAATTCCGGTAAGTCAGTTGGAAAAAGCGCTGGATAACAAGATGATGTTCGACGGCTCTTCCATCGAAGGCTTCGTTCGTATCGAAGAATCCGATATGTATCTGTATCCGGATCTTGATACATTCGTAATCTTCCCGTGGATGACGGAGTCCGGCAAAGTTGCACGCTTTATCTGTGACATCTATACTCCAGACGGTCAGCCTTTCATGGGGGACCCGCGTCAAATCCTGAAGCATGCGCTCAAGGATATGGAATCATATGGCTTCAATGCTTTCAACATTGGACCGGAGCCGGAATTCTTCCTCTTTAAACTTGATGAGAAGGGACAGCCGACAACTGAGCTCAACGACCAGGGTGGATATTTCGACTTTGCGCCGCTTGATCTAGGTGAGAACTGCCGCCGCGACATCGTGCTGACGCTTGAGCAAATGGGCTTCCAGGTTGAGGCATCTCACCATGAGGTGGCACCGGGCCAGCATGAGATTGACTTTAAATATGCGAGTGCAGTAGAAGCAGCGGATCAAATCCAGACGTTCAAGCTTGTTGTTAAAACAATTGCCCGCAAGCATGGTCTGCATGCGACCTTTATGCCGAAGCCGCTGTTCGGTATCAACGGTTCCGGTATGCACTGCAACATGTCTTTATTCTCTGATAGCACAAACGTATTCGAGGACAAAAATACAGAGCTTGGCTTAAGCGAGACGGCGATGCAGTTCCTTGCAGGCATCATTAAGCACGCGCGCGGATTTGCTGCGATTACGAATCCGACGGTTAACTCTTATAAGCGTCTCGTTCCTGGTTACGAAGCGCCTTGCTATGTAGCTTGGTCTGCGAAAAACCGCAGTCCGCTTGTTCGTATCCCGGCTTCTCGCGGCTTGAGCACACGGATCGAAGTGCGTAATCCAGACCCGGCAGCGAATCCGTACCTGGCTTTGACAGCTTTGCTGGCCGCTGGTCTTGACGGTGTGAAGAATAAAATGAAAGCTCCGGCTGCAACGGATCGCAACATTTACGTCATGAACGAAGCGGAGCGCAAAGAAGCAGGCATCGACAACCTGCCGGCAACGCTGAAAGAAGCGGTAGAAGAATTAAAAGCGAACGAAGTGATCTGCGCTGCCCTTGGCGAACATGCATTGGAGCATTTCGTGGAAGCAAAAGAGATCGAGTGGGATATGTTCCGCACAACGGTTCATGCGTGGGAACGCGATCAATACATGAACTACTAAGATATGTCCCTTAACCCATAACCTTGCCGTTTTGGCGAGGTTATGCTTCAAACTCACAAAACATCCAGTCTTAATTATGAATTGTAAAATTTTTTGGTGATATGCAAAGAGTTTTAGACTGAATAGAAAGCATAAAAGCACAAAGAATTGATGTATATTGGAATGTTCAATTGATTCCTTTTAGGACAATAATTTCATCTATCGATTCATACATTCGAGTAGGGGTGCTTCCTTCAACAATCAACTTCATAGCAAATATAGCTGTATTTGTTCCATTGTCTTTTTTAAATCCAAATTATTCAAAGACAAGGAATAATAAAAATCAATACTGAACAAACGGAGATCTTTAGTTGAAGAAGCAGTTAAATGAAAAAGGCTTAGAGTAGATATTTCTCTAAGCCTTTTTGATGTGAATTGAACTGAGAATCTAATCACGGGAGCTCGTGATTATTCTTGTGATTATGTCTGTGTTTTATCGTTTTGCACCTCTCAAGTGACCCCTTTAGTAAGAGTTACAATGGTTTTTCATTTAAATTTCTGCGTTCTTATTCCTGAAGACCAAAGCGATTCCCCCAATTAGTAACCCCCAAATTGAATTGGTTACCAAAATACTTACAATCGTAAGCGGATTTGTTAGAGGTCCTTGCAATTCGCCATGGAGCAGGGGAGATAAAATGCCGCTAAGAATGATCGCAAAGACAGCATACGCTATCCCTGCAAAAACTAAAATGCGAATTGGATGTTGACTCTTTTTCTTTACAACAACAATAAGCCATACTAATGATATAAGAATAGTCATCAGAATACTTCCGAACGTTTCTCCCATCAAGTGGATGATGCCTGTCATTTTCATAATCGGTCTTAGAAGGGCGATCGCTCCTAAGCTTAAGATCAATAATAGGTTTTGTTTAATAATTTCAGTATTAGTCATTTAAATCAATTCCTCTTGTTATTTTCGATATTTCTTTACTTTTCCAAATGGTTTGAAGTATGTGATAAAGGTCATAAAAGTCAAACATAATAGGTTGAAGCTTGATGTGATAATGATCGATATCCAAGTTGTTTGAAATTGTGAGTCCTGTAAAGCCAAAAGTCCCATATCTTCAATCATTATAGCTAAACCTGCAGTCCATTTATTTAAAAATAAGATCCCGATCATAATCGTTAAAACGGTTAGCTCAAACTTAATGATCACCCAATAATGCTTGACCAGTCCCCACTGCGTCCATACGGAAAGCATAATACCTGTAAGTAAAGTCAGCAAGGCTGGATATTTCAGCAGATTTTCATCGATGACTTCCATACTAGTAAGCGTGTATAATAGTTGTTCTCCATTGGCTGCATGTTGTAGATAGAATGCTAGCAGAAGCATCCCTAGTGTTCCACCAATCCATGAAGCGACTGATAGAACGTGAATGGCTACTACTATGCTTTTTTTCTTTTGATTTAGTCGATAAGCCATTTTATATAAATCCTCCCATTTCAGTGTTAATCATTGCTACTCATTTCAGCGCCTTTTAAAGATATCAAAGAAATGTTGTGAACTTGTTGTGGGTGATTACGGATTCAGTGAAATTTATAAGATTGGGGAAAACTCAGGTTATAATGTGGAAAAGGAAAAAAGGAGTTATTGTAATGAGTGAAACACTTTTATTAGTAGATGACGAAGAAAAGGTGCTGGAGTTTATGCGTTCTTTTCTGATAAATGAGGGGTTTGACATTGTCACAGCCCAATCAGGAATAGAAGCTCTTCAAAAAATAAAAGAGGTGAATCCAGCATTAGTCGTGCTCGATTGGATGATGCCCAATATGAATGGTCTCGATGTCTGCCGGGAAATTCGGAAGGTTAGTAAAGTGGGAATTATTTTGGTAACGGCCAAATCGGATGAGATGGACAAGATTATCGGCCTAGAGGTTGGTGCAGATGATTATATTACTAAGCCATTTTCGTTAAGAGAATTATTAGCTCGTATACGTTCCGTGTTACGCCGAATTTCAGATAATCAGACAATAGAAGAAAAAATCGAAAGGGGAGATCTTATCATATCCGTTTCCCAGTACCGCGTTTGGAAAAATGGGGAGGAAGTAACGATGACACCTACAGAATTCAAGCTATTATTGACCCTTGCTGAAAAACCTGGAATTGTGTACAGCCGTCTTCAGTTATTAAAAGCTGCACTGGAAGATGATATCTTGAATGTGGAGCGAACGGTTGATGCTCATATTAGCCGATTGCGAAAAAAAATCGAGGATAATCCTTCTAATCCAACATACATCCAGACTGTTTATGGATTTGGATACCGTTTTGGTGGTTAAGCATGAGTTTGCATCGAAAGATCTTTTTATCCTTAGCCATTACTATAGTAGGAATTAGTTTTGTCTTTATTTTTCTTACTCATCTTATTGTGAAGGATTCAATCGAAGCAGGAATAAAGGAAACAAGAGGCCAAGAAATATTAAAGATTAACGAGAAACTAACGGCTTATTATATCGGAAATAATTACTCATGGGATCATGTTCAACGCTTAAATATTCTGCAGGATATTGCTCAGGGTAAACCAGAGCTACTCGTGATGGACAGGAGTCATCAGGTGGTTTTTCAAATAGGAGAAACTCATCAAAAAGCCGTGCAATACTTAGGTATCAAAAGTGATTTGAACATCAATAATGAGAAAATCGGTCAATTTATTTATTATGACCCTGAGATGGCAAATTTTTCGAAAATATTGATTGGCATTCCTATATCCGTCGTTTTCATCCTTTTTGTAACCGGCTTGATCCTCATTTTGATTTCCCTGATTATTGCATATCGCTTGTCAAGATGGCTGGCTTCTCCGCTTCGAGATTTTTTACCGGTGATCAATAGGCTTGGAAGAGGGGAACTTGGAATTAAGATTCCGGTTCGCAAGAAGGATGAATATGGAAAAATAGCCGAAGCCTTTAATTCTATGTCACAGGATCTTGAGCAAGCCGAAGTTGTCCGTAGAAATCTTACCGCAGATGTTGCCCATGAACTGAGAACACCACTAACCATTATTAATGGAAAATTGGATTACCTGCAGCAGAAAGGAAACATGATCAGGCCAGAGACCTTATTACCATTACAAGATGAACTCATCCGCCTGAACCAATTAGTAGAAGATTTACGAATTTTATCATTAGCAGAAGCAGGGAAATTGCCATTATATAAAACTCCGACCAATATGCTGGAGTTGGCAAATCAGCTGATCACAGCACTTGAGACAATTGCAGAAGAAAAAAGCATTTCCATGAACATTGATGTTCAAACAAACGATATCATCCTATCTGTTGACCCGAATCGAATAAAACAAGTTTTTCTCAATTTATTAACGAATGCTATCCGTTATACGCCAAATGAAGGAAGTATTTATCTTCGCCTAAATGACGATGGTCAGTATTTCAAGATGATTGTAGAGGATACAGGGGAAGGAATTGATCCTGATCATTTGCCACATCTGTTCGACAGATTCTATCGCAGAGATGATGCCCGGACAAGGCATAGCGGAGGTACTGGATTAGGGCTAGCCATTGCTAAACAATACGTCATTTCTCACGATGGGAAAATTGAAGTGGAAAGTACTCTAAATAAGGGAACTCAATTTATTGTGTATCTGCCCTTATAATAAAAATCAAATATAAGAAAAGATTTAGAAAAAATATTCGCTTTGTTGCATTTTTCGGGAATGCCGAATATGTAAAAGCCGATGTTAAAATCCCCAATATAGCCGAAATAAAATTCCCCAATTACAATACGAACCATAGACAGAAAAAGGAGCTATGGTTCGATGATTACAAGAGGGGAATTTTTCATGCTAAAAGACATTACAGACATTGCTCGTCAAATGGGGATCGATAGAAAGACCGCCCGCAAGTATATAGCACTCGATGTATATCCTCGAAAACAGAGAAGGAAGAAACAGCCTAGCAAACTAGATCCTTTTAAACAATACCTAGAGAAGCGAATACAGGAAGATGGCGTATACAATTGTGAGAAGTTGTACGATGAAATTCAGGAAAGAGGCTATACAGGAGGAAAGACCATTCTCAAAGACTTTGTACAGCCCTTCCGGGCAGAGCGAAAAAAGAGATATACCGTTCGATATGAAACATTTCCAGGTGAACACATGCAAGTAGACTGGCAGGAAGTTGAAACCATTCTGGTAGAGGGGAAAAAGAGAAAACTGTATATGTTTGCGGCAACGCTGGGGTACTCACGAATGAAATATATTGAGTTCACCCTGTCACAGGATCAGGAGCATGTGATGCAGTGTCTGATTCACAGCTTTTATTATTTCGGTGGGGTTCCTCAGAAAGTATTATTCGATAATATGAAAACCGTGACAGATGGTCGAGAAGAAGGCGTGGTGAAATGGAACCGCAGGTTCGCTGACTTTGCCTCATATTATGGATTTATTCCAAAGGCTTGTCGTCCCTATCGAGCTCAGACAAAAGGAAAAATAGAGCGGGCGATTCAATATGTGGAACGAAGCTTTTATATTGGAACGCATTATGACTCCTTACAGGACTTAAACCAACAAGCGTGGCGCTGGCTGGACCGTGTGGGCAATCGTAAACCGAACCAGACAACCGGAATCTCGCCTCAAGAGCGCTGGGCCGAGGAAAAGCTGATCTCTACAGCTGGAAAACTGCCGTATGATACAAGCTATCAACATTTTCGACAGGTTCACTTCGACGGTGTGTATTCATACAAAGGCGAAAGACGTCTTCTTCCTTATCGATTTGCGGGAGAGCGAGTGGTGATCAAGGAGCGATTGGATGGATTGATTTCTCTTTATCATAACGGCGAATTGATTGAATCATATTATCGTCCACCGAAGGGGAAATCGTTGGCTGACCAAATAAAAAAGAAACAGCAAGGGACGGCTCCTACCCCGCCCGCTGTTTCTGAAATAAAAGTGGCAGTTCGCCCTTTGTCCGACTATGATTCATTCATTGGGGGTGGCACCCCGTGAATCAAATCGACGAGTACTGCCGTATCCTAGGCTTACCCACCATCGCGCAACAATGGGGCAAGCTGGCGGAACAAGCTTCTATAGACAATGTACCATACTCTTCTTTTTTGCGCAGCCTCTTAGAGGCAGAAGTCATCGAAAAGCAGGAGCGTAGTGCCCAGACATTGATGAAGCTAGCTAAGTTGTCCTTTCGTAAGACAATAGACGAGTTTGATTTCACAGCACAGCCCACAATTGATGAAAGACGGATTCGAGAGTGTCTGACCTTATCCTTTCTAAAAAACTGTGAGAATCTTGTATTTCTCGGACCGCCGGGTATCGGAAAGACACACCTGGCGGTGTCCATTGGTCTTCAAGCGATTGGTGCTGGATACAAAACGTATTTTATCAGTGCTCACGATATCGTGACACAGCTGCGTAAAGCAGACCAGGAAAACAACCTGGAGCGTAAGCTCCGGACCTTTATCAAGCCTAGCCTCCTCATTATCGATGAAATGGGATATATGAAGCTGGAAACAACGGGAGCTCACTATCTTTTTCAAGTCATTTCGAGACGGTATGAAAAGGGAGCTATTTTCCCTCGTGTTCGTATGTCGCCGCTGGTCCTGAAATACGCTGCGAAGCGAACAATCGGGCAGCAAACAAGAGCGCCAGCAAGAGCATGGCAAAGCCAGCCAAACTAAGATTGCCAATGGAGAATCGGTTGATGACAAGTCCCCCTATCGCTGATCCGGCAGCGAAACCGAATTGGATAAAAGACGTGTTGACGCTTAGCGCAATATCCGGGGATCGGCGAACGGTGGAAACCATGTATAATTGTTGTGCCGGAGAAGTCATCCACGTACCCACCATCCATATCATAATCAACGGAACGATCGTATAGATCAAGCCGCTGGTCCAAGGAAGCAGCAACAGCATGACGGCTTGGAGCGAAAGACCGACAAAGATCGTGAACGGCGCACCCTTCGTATCTGCCAGCCACCCACCGAATTTGGAGCCAACAAAGCTGCACAAACCCGCAAGAAGCAAAATGCCCGACAGCGCAGCGGCAGTTAGTTCAGCATTGGTTTGTAAAAAGGGGGCGATATAAGTAAACAGCGTTGAGTATCCACCGATATAAAGCAATGTAATCGCAAGCGCAAGCACAATTCTTTTTTCTTTCAAAATCGCCAGTTGCATGCTGATTGTTACCGCTTTTTGCTCCGTTATGGACGGTACTTTGGCGAGCACGGTTAGCATAGGGATGAAGGTGAGCAATCCAATCAAAACAAATAACGCTCTCCAGCCCATTGCTTCGCTTAAAAATGTACCTGCAGGTACGCCAAGGACGAGCGCGCCGCTCAACCCCATCAAAATCGTGCCAATCGCCTGCCCACGATGTTGCGCTTCAACTAAACGCGTTGCCACGGCCATCGAAATGACCGTAGCAACGCCGCCACTGAGGCCCTGAATTACGCGCGCCGCCAGCAGCATCTCGAAGGAGGGGCTGAAATAGACCGAAAAGCTGCTTACAGTAAAAATACTGAGCATCGTCAGCAGCATTTTTTTACGATCTACGCGGATCGTCATCGCGATGACAAAGGGGGCGCCAAGCGCGGCAGACAAGGCGAATGCCGTCACGAGCATACCTGCCGTGGAGGTCGTAATCCCGAGATCGGCTGCGACGAGATGGAGAATTCCGCTAATCATGTATTCCACAGTTCCAATAAGAAATACGGCGAAAGCAAGTAAAGACACGATCCATTTCGATTTCATAAATGTTCTGCTCCTCCTTCAATCGGGATTTGAATTTCGATGAGGCGAGTGCCTGGTTCACCTGAAAGCGGCACATAAATTTCCCTTCCCGGCTGGTCGCTCCGAATACAGTAATTATTACGCTCGATCCAGGCAGCAAGGTCTACGCATGCGGTCTCGGAAAACGATGAATCTGAACGGAGTAACAGCGTGGCCATCGTTGCCGCAGGCAGAATACGGAGATTGAGATGCTCAGGCAGCCGCAGATCGTCCGTTTTTACAGCATAACCAGCCTCCAGCTCAAAGGCATGCTCCGCACTGCCAGTAGCATTCCATAACAGGGTTTGCGGGCCGGACAAAGAAGCGCGGGAGAGGCTATCGAGCTGTTGTTCGAAGATGTGGAAGAGTTGTGTAATATCTTCAACCGTCCCGGTAGAAGCAAACGTCATCAGGCGCATGGCATCCACGTGCTTGATCACAATCTCCTGTTCTTTATCCATCTTGCCTTCGCGCTCCACAATCTGCATACGCTCTTGCACGCGGGCTAATTTGCTTCGTTCGCGATCAAGCTGTTGTTCGATCTCGTTTTCTTTCATCAGGAGCATGCCGCGAATTTGTTCCGCCGATATCTCTTCTTGAAGCAGATGAGCGATTTGTTGCAACGTAAACCCTAATTCTTTAAAAATGATGATCCGATTTATCTCCAACAATTGTTCTGCGGAGTAGTACCGATATCCGGTCGCCGTATCGGTCTTGGCCGGTTTTAAAATTCCGATCTGATCATAGTAACGCAGCGTTTGCAGTGGAATTCGGCTTAACCTCGAAAACTCGCTAATTTTAAACATATTATTTTCCCTCCTCTTGCCCTTCGGTACGATTATATACTCTCTAGTGGACTGTAAAGTCAACTACTCTGTCGCGATTGGGGCCCGCCAACAAAACGTGGAAACATACACTAAGGAAAATCGGCCTTTTGGGGTTATAAATCATTTACTTTTATAATAAAATGTGTAATGTTTTCTTTAAATTAAAGAGAAAAAATTTCCTGTACCAGAATCTACTTTCTAAAGTGAGATGATTAAACTTTGGGGTACTTTATTACTTTTATACTTAACTTTATAGTGGCTTACTTTGTCTATGATGAACCCAGCTATGTTAAACCTTTACTGCATTCTGTTTTAGTGCTGATTGTGGTTGTTATATTCGATTTGATTAAGCAAAACAAAATAAGAAACAAAAAAGAAAATTCCTCATGGATGTACAATAATGTTCATCATGGTAAACTCACCAACCAGCAAACCCCAGAATGCGACTAACACCAGCCGTTTTCCGGGTTTTTCATGTTTGAGAAATCGCTCGAGAAAGGCTCCTTCTTGCCGGAAATACGATCCTCCCGATTGCTTCGCTTTTCATGATTGGTTCTTTGCTGAATATTCGTTAGGATCCTTATTTGCAAAGGAAGGG
Source organism: Aneurinibacillus sp. REN35 (assembly GCF_041379945.2). Taxonomy (NCBI): domain Bacteria; kingdom Bacillati; phylum Bacillota; class Bacilli; order Caryophanales; family Paenibacillaceae; genus Aneurinibacillus; species Aneurinibacillus baijiui. Next base: position 351,710 of record NZ_JBFTXJ020000002.1, read on the forward strand.
GAGACCTCTTCATATGTAGAGACAGCGGATGACGTGGGGAAGAACATTTTTTTGTTTGGCCGGCGCTTTCATCCAATTGATCACGTGTACAAGCAGCACAAAGGCACCGACATGGGCGGACGCCGCTTTTCCGGCACAGCGATTGTCGCCGCGCGCGATGGTGTGGTCCTTCGCTCAGGGAACGGGGGCGGGGTGACGACCTTTTATGGCCATATGAAGCCAGGGGTTGCCCAGCGGGGCAAAAAGGTGCGTGCTGGCCAGCCGATCGGCCGCATGGGGAGCACAGGAAAATCAACCGGGGATTACCTGCATTTTGAGGTGCGCATCCATGGTAAGTCGATGGATCCACTGAAATATTATTGAGTGGAAATAAGTGTCGGATGATTTCAAGATGCATTAAAAGATCATCTTGGAGTAAATGATAAGCGCCCTGGATAAGGGCGTTTTATCTTTTAAAATAAAAAGACACTCCTTTTTTGAGCGTCTTCGTCTACTACTAATTTATTTGCTTCTTTCATAATATTCTTTAGTTGCTATTAACATTTCTTCATATGCATCAACAAACCACTCTTCTGGAACAACTGCTGCCGCAATACCACGAGGAACGCTCTTGATATACCCTTGCATAATAGTTAATTGCACAATATCATCAGAATAGTTTTCTGAGATTTTAGCAATCCTATTCTTATTAAATTTCTTATCAAGGAATCGAAATGCCTTGTTAGCTTCGGTCATTGTTTCATAGTCAAATGATTTACGATCGCCTTTGAAATTAATCTCTAGGCTATATATATTCCGATTGACAGTTTAACATCCAATACGGTGTAGTACTCGCTCTGGACAAGATTGTGTGAAGTTTAAAAATCGTTGAACTGCCTCTTCAATCTCCGATTGATTTTTATGAAACACGTTTGAAATGACGTTATCTTTCAGCTAGCGCCAACGTTTTTCAATTGGATTTAGATTGGGTGAATATGGTGGCAAGAATAATAAATAGAGTTTCTGCTTATTCTCCTTTAGGAAAGGGCGAAGAAGCTTTGCGCGATGAATACGGGCATTATCAATGATCATGATGATCTTTTTGTCGGCATACTTTGTCCTGACTTGCTTTAAAAATTCCAGAAAAGAGGCGGCATTACAAGAATCCGCTGTCATACAAAATGTGTCGCCAGTTTGAGTGTCTACGGTTCCGAATAAAGTAACCTGAGCATGATGGCCATAGGTTAGAATTTGCTTTTGTTCTCCTTTCGGAGACCATGTAGCTCGAAGGGCTTGATACGAGCGAACATGAGTCTCGTCTTGTGCAAGCAATACGGTGTTTTCATCCATCAAGTTTTTTTTATAACCTCTAATTGATGAACAAATGCCTGTTGCTTTTCTTTGTTTGCTTTCGCTAGTATGTAGGTCGTACGTTTCCAACGAAATCCTAAGCGATGAAGCATATCCGTAATACCGGAACGTGACATCGTAACAGAAAAACGTTCTTCGATCCACTTCTGAAGTAGTCGGGTATCCCAAGATCCCACCGGTTCAATGCATTCTTGTTCCGGTGTACTTTCCAGTATCACTCTTTTGAGTTCAATTTGTTCTTCTACTGAGAGATATGGTTGTTTTCCCGGAGGGAAATCTCGCTTAAGAAGTTCCGTGAGCCCGCTTCGATTAAACATTTTGGCATACGTAGAGACAGATTGGCGACAAATACCCAATATCTCTGCAGCTTTTACCGTAGAAAATCCTTCGAGGATCAGCCGAACTGCCGTCACACGTTTCCGAAAAAAAGCGTCAGAAAGACCTCGTTCTTCTTTTCGCAACGCTTCACTTGTAAATCCATGGATGTTTGTAATCAATCATTTTTTCATGACGTAATCGGCTCCTTATCATGATAATGATAAAAGCCAGTATTGCCCAATCATCGTCTGTTAAAACCTTAATCAGTAGCTATATATTCTTTTGTTTAGCTTAATGACTGAAGAATGGTAGGAAATAGATGGGATAATAGTCCTGTGAGAAAAGGACAAACTCCTTTGAAATCCTAAGATTCATAAAAGCACGATTCTTCCTCTAACATGAGGTAAAGGACCGTTTTTTACTTTTTCGGGATATCCGAAAATATTAGCTTGATAGTGATGTGGCGGGACCCCATATCGAGAAAAAGTCAAGAATCGGCTTGACATTGGAGTCAACTCAAATGTTATTCTGAATTCATGGAAAAACTTTATTCGATACAAGAGGTTTCGCAGATGCTTGGGATGTCTAAGGATACACTTCGGTATTATGACCGGATTGGGATCGTCTCGCCGCCTCGGGAAGACAATCGGTACCGCAGGTATTCAAGGGATGACCTCATAGACTTGATGAATATTCAGATCATGCAGTATGCGGACTTTTCTCTGGACGAAATGAGGGGGAACCTTGGTTTCCGCAAGATGAAAAATATCGACTCCGCTTACTGTGAAGAGGCGGCTGCGTTCCTCGATGCTAAGAACGCAGAAACGCGCAAGAAGATTAACCACTTAGAAAAGGTCAGTCAGCTGCTCAACATGGCAGCCGAAACGTTAAGGGACTTTAATAACGAAAGCGACCAACGACTGGCAGAATTCGTCCGCGAGCTTTACAAGGATATCCGAGGGGATGAACCGGGGATTTCTAAGGAGGGTTGTGATCAACATCAAGGTTAGAAATTTTTATTATCTGATCGCAGGCGTTCTTGCGGTGCTATTTGCCGTCACGCATGCATGGAACGGGCAATCCGCTGTGCTGCCGATGCTTGACAGTGGAGCGATATCCATGGATACGCGGGTAGTATTCACGTATGTTTGGCACATAATCACGGCGGAAAATCTAGTCTTCGGTATCGCATTCATTTTCATGTCATTCCAAAGTGAGCAATCGAAGATCCGTTTTGCCGCATGGATGATCACAGCGATTCTGATCGTTCGACTGATGGTCATTGTTGGTATAACCGCATTGCTTGATGTTTCGGCTCTTACGGATACGTTTATAGATATGATTGCCATCGTACTCTATGTTGCCTTGATCATATTGGGTACAACGATGAAGAAAAAACAATCCAGAGGTTAGCAGCGATAGCGGTAAAAATGTCGAAATAGTTTTATAACTATAAGCCTCTTCTTGTCTTTTTTGTTCGCATTCACAATCGTGTTGTTACCGAATAGCGGGGCAGTGATACTAACTAAGGCAGGAGTATTATTAATAAAAGGAAAGTTACATGGTGAGGTGTAAAGAAAGTGAAGCTCATTTCTGTAAAAGATAATCCTGAATGTATGGATAGAACAATTAGATATTTTCAAAGTAAATGGGCAAACGAACAAAGTATGATGGTATATGAGGACTGTATAACCCATTGTACGAACCCCTCTATACCTTTACCACAATGGTATTTGTTGATGGAGAATGATAAAATAATTGGCTGTGCTGGTCTTATTACAAATGATTTTATTAGCCGTATGGACTTGTATCCTTGGGTGTGCGCCTTATATATTGAAGAGGAATACAGAGGAAATGCTTATGGTGCCATTTTATTGGAAAAAGCGAAAAAAGGCGCAAAAGAAGGTGGTTTTACCTATTTATACCTGTGTACAGATCATATTGGTTATTATGAAAAGTATGGATTTGAATATATCGGTATAGGCTATCATCCATGGGGAGATGATTCACGTATCTATCGAACAACTGTATAATGTTCCATTAAAAGTCGCTATAAAGTAATACGGAAACATTTGGTAGTAGTAAAGTTATTACTAACTATAAAAGGTTTTTACTAATCAATTTATGACAGGGGTTGAGAAGGGAAATGATGAGTGGTTACCGTCCTGTGCAATCACCTGCATTGCAGCGGCATCTGCAGCGTCCCGGTTACAGCTACCGTGAATATATCCCCAGTCATGACTTAGCGCCGTATGTCGCCTGTTATTGGACCGTGGACTTTCATGCTGATACTGGAAATCAACTGCACCGCATCATCCCTGATGGCTGTATCGATATTATCGTAGACCGCCTGTCGCCTTCCAACTGGAAAGCTGCTTTTGTCGAAGGCGTAATGACCCGATTTGAAGTGTTGAATCTTTCTGAAGCTCAGTCCTTGTTTGGCATCCGCTTCTTTTCGGAAGCGGCGCAGTCCTTCTTACACGATCCCCTCTCTGCATTTATGGGACAGCATGTTTTTCTCGAAGAAATCTGGGGAATGGAGGGCGTACACTTCGTTGAGGAGATCTTAGCTGCGAATACAGTCTCAGAAATGATCGAAATCGTCGAGCGTAAACTGAAGTATGTATTATCCCGTAACAGTACGCCTTCTTCTCCCTTGTTATACGCAAGCATGCAGGCGATGTATGCTTGTAAGGGAAATATTTCGACATCAGAGCTGGCAAAAAAGCTTAGCTTCAGCGAGCGGCATATAAGAAGAACGTTTGTCCAAGAATTAGGAGTCAGTCCGAAGGAAATGCTAGGAATCATTCGATTTCAAAGCATGCTGCAGGAACTATACACCGGATTGTATACGGGTTTTACCGACATGGCCATAAAAAACGGCTACTACGATCAATCGCATTTTATTAAGAGTTTTAAGCGTTACTATGGGATACTGCCCAAGCAAGTAATGAAAACGGACTGAAAGATGTCCGTTTTTTACTATTTTTCCAGACTGGGATCAGTTACAGTATTCATCGAAGCCAGTCAAACGTTAACGATAGGAGAGGGGAATTATGGGAATTAAATTGGATATGGTCGGTATTGTTGTCAAAGACATGAAGGAGGCGCTGGATTTTTATCGTGTGCTGGGATTGGACATTCCCGAGCACGTTAACAATGACGGACACGTTGAGGTAGAACAGAGCGGTTTTCGGCTCGCCTTTGACATGCGGGAAACGGTTAAAGACGTGTATGGCAGTTGGGAGGAGCCTGTGGGTCATCGTATCGAGCTGGCGTTTCTGTGCGACAGCCGCGAAGCGGTGGACGAGCTGTACAATAAAATAACAGCTCAAGGATATAACGGATATCGAGCACCGTGGGATGCCTTCTGGGGACAGCGCTATGCGATTATTCAAGACCCTGATGGCAATGTAATCAGTTTGTTTGCCTAGAAAAACATGAACATTCAGCAAACACTCAATCACAAGGAATAGTAGGTCAAGAATTTGAGCATGGTGCTGTTGCATTTTTCGATTTACAAGCAGGTTTAGAACTCGCCATTTGGAATCGTAAGGATATAGCACATGACACAAGCATAAACCAGACATCAATAAGTCCAACAGAATTTACGATTGGTCATAATGTCGAGAGTAAAGGAGAGGTTGATATGGTAATGGAACAGGCACAGAATAAGGTTGCTGGCTAATCAATACGGGATTCAGTGCGCTATCCAGGGCGACTGAGAAATGTTGAAATGAATAGGAGTGAAGAGGAGTTTTGGGATGCTCAAAGTGGAGATACGACGGCCAAGAAATGACGATATAAAAGAGTTGAATTCTCTTTTTAGAATTGTGATTACTGATACTTTTATTAAAGAAGGTTTAGGCGAGAAGTTGAATGATATGAATGATGAAGTCGAAGGTAAGGAAAAGTACTTAGAAAGTGATATTGAAAGCAATGGAGAAAACCGATATTTCTTGATTGCTTTAGATGGTAATAAAATGATTGGTTCAATTGAATATGGCCCAGCAAGTGATCTCATATGTAATTGTACAAACAACACTTTCAAAGATCTAATTGAGGTGGGGACAGTATTTGTTCATCCGGACTATCAGAGAATGGGAGTAGGGAATTTGTTATTGAATACGATGTATTTTACTTTAAAGAGTAAAGGTATAGAGGAGTTTTGTTTAGATAGTGGTTATATAAGTGCACAAAAAATCTGGAAGAAGAAATTTGGAGAACCTAATTATTTGTTAAAGGATTATTGGGACAAAGGATTCGATCATATGATTTGGAGGATCAGGATCAGCGATATTACATTAATTGAGAATAAAAGTTGAGTGTTTATTCAAAACAGTGTCCTACTTCAATAATGTGGTACGACCTGATCTGCGAAGGACAACCTTCCCAGCGGTTGTCCTTTTTTCTATTTTGGCGGCTACATGGTCACAAAAAGTTTAGGAAGCTAGCGTCTGGCTTCGCTTTTACTCATTGTGGTCTTCAACGACAAATGTGCCGTACATACCAGCTTCCTTATGCCCGGGTAATGTACATATCCACTGGTAAATTCCAGAGGTTTCAGGAATAAATGTTGTGCTTGTTTGCTCGCCAGGCTTCGTATGGAGATGAATGGGGTTATTTTTCTTGTCGTGCTGGTGAGAGGCCTTATGTATATTTGTTAAAGGTGTGGTTTTTATAGCTGCAATTTCTAAATCGTGCTCTTGTCGTCCTTCATTTTTTAATATCAATGTGATAGGCTTATTTTTTTTCGCTGTTATATTGTTGGGGGTATAAGCGAATTCACTTGCATGGATCTGGATCGATTGGACGGAAGAGTCTTTCATTTCAGCATAAACAGGAAGGGTCATCCATCCCACAAGCAGTATAAGAGCGGGATAGAAAGGATGGCGTATCAAAGAAAAAAGTAAAGGGAGGGGACGAGTTGTTACTTGTTGCGCTACAACATACATAACAAGCGATAGAGTAATCAGAAAAAGGATAAAGAAAAAATGAAGCAGGTACAGTTGTTGAGAGGTTGAAATCATAAGGGCTACCATAGCACCCATCATTCCGCTCATCAGCCCTGTAAAAAAGCCTTCGAGTAGGCTGAGCAGTCCTAAGAAGACTCCAGGAATAGCCCCAAGTATCCCACCGACAAGAGCCCCGAGAAGGGTGGAAGTGAAAAAATCTCCTCCTACGGCTATTGTTAAAAAGTATCCGAATAGAACCCCGCATCCCATAGACAAGCACATGGTCATCATCATTGCAGTCATTCTAGGCACCGCTGCTCTTTGTCTGTAAAGCTGCTGAACGACAACAAAGTAACAGGCCATGCCGGCTAGTATATAGAGGGAAAATTCTTTCATACGCCTCACCCGCTTTTTCTTTTTATTACTGTATGAGTACAACCCTTCAACAATGAATGGAATGAAAACTTTGTAAAGTGAACGTTTTATTATTGACTAAACGAACGGTCAATAATAAGGTTGAGGCATACTTGGGAAATTCATACAAGAAGAGAGGGAGGAAACTGCAAATGGATTTATATTATGAGATTCATGGTCAGGGCAGGCCTGTTGTTCTTCTTCATAGTGGCGGTGCAGATAGCAGGGATTGGAAGTTTGTGATTCCCTTCTTAGCTAAACAGTTTAAAGTTATTGTCTTTGATGGACGGGGTGCAGGAAAGTCTCCATCTCCTGTAACTCCAGCCAACTATGTTGAAGATTTGCTGCATCTTCTTGACGATCTTATCATTGAAAAGGCAATCCTTATTGGGCATTCCATAGGTGGTCAGGTCGCAACAGACTTTTCCCTGAAATATCCTGAAAGGGTATCTGAACTTGTACTGATTGCTCCTTCCCTATCGGGTTTTTGCTATTCTCCGGAGTTTAACGATTGGATGCGGAGGATTGAGGAAGCTGCTCCTGATATGGATAAGATGATTGCGCTTGCTCTAGATGCTCCGTCTTATCGGATTGTCATGTCCGGCCCACATAAAGATTTGATGGTTGACATGCTGCGACATCATTTTATAAAGGTGGCAGAATGGGGTACGTATGAATCAATTTGGCCGGAGCCTCCATCTGCTGAAAGGCTGGAAGAAATAACGACAAAGACCCTTTTTATCCTAGGTGACGAAGAGCTTCCTGATAACAGGCGTGTTGCGGAATGCTTCCGTAAGGTCCCGCATATTCGTTTTACTCGGATCGCAGGCGCCGATCATATGGTTACACTAACGCATCCTGAAGATTTGTGCCGCCATATTACTAGTTTTTTGGAGGAATAAAGCATACGATGCCACGTACACCAGAAGAAAATGAACGCATACGAAAGGTTACGAAAGAGAAAATTCACAATGCGGCCATAGAGTTGTTCATTTCTATCTTCATTTGCAGACACAGCCGGAGGCCGATCAGGAATTGAGGAAATACAGCAAAATGCTTTTCGAAGAGTCTTCTAAGCAATTTGAAGTGCAATGCAGTATCTTTGAACAGCTTGGTGTGAGTGAAGAAGCAGATGATTGAAGAATTCTGTACACCCGACACATAAAAAATGTAATCCGCTGTGTATATATCGCTTCTGCTGGTGTTTACTTTACATTCTGAATTTTCTGTGCTATACTCTCCTCATCTAACTTGAATGGAGGGTTACGTGTGATAGATTCTTCCCGATAGAGAAAACGATGCGAATGATGCAGTTTTCTATTTCACTCTGCCTGTACGTAGAGTAATCGGGATTGTTATGCCTATCCACGTATATCTTGTTCATTTGTGTAAAGAAGAGAAGCGCCTCCAGTGAAAATTTGGGAGTAGTCTCTTTTGGTTTGCACCTATGACTGATTTGGCATGTTTTTTCTGATTACGTTTAGCACAGGTAGCGATGCGCCTGTGTTTTTTTGTGTTATCAAAGGAAAGCAAAGGAGAATAGATATGACACGTACAATTGGAAAAGAACGTATATGGTTCATTACTGGAGCAAGCAAGGGACTTGGCTATGCATACACCTGTGCCGCCCTAGAAGCAGGGGATAAGGTTGTAGCTATTGCGAGAACGATTGGCGAATTAGAAAAGCTGAAAGAGAAATATCCAGATAGGTTATTGCCATTGAAGCTTGACGTAACAGATCGGAACGCCGTGTTTTCCACTGTTAAAGCTGCCATTGACCACTTCGGACGGCTTGATATCGTTGTGAATAACGCTGGTATCATGGCTTTAGGTATGATTGAGGAATTGAGCGAAGTTCAGGCGAGAAGCCTCATGGAGACGAACTTCTTTGGCGCTCTTTGGGTCTGCCAGGCAGTAATGCCGTACCTGCGGTCTCAAGGCTCTGGCCATATCATACAGATTACGAGTATTGGAGCGTTGGTTTCGGGTCCTATGATGGGCCTGTACAGTGCAAGTAAATTTGCTTTGGAAGGAATGAGCGAAGCATTAGCCAAAGAAGCTGCTCATTTCGGCGTGAACCTCACCATGGTAGAGCCTGGAGGATACTGGACGGATCTGTACACAACAATGGAATACAGCAGTCCTATGGATGCGTATGAATCTCTGCGGGAAGAATTGGCTCAACAGTATGCGGAAGGCTCGGTCGACAGCGATCCCGGCTTGGCGGCAGAGGCCCTCATGAAGCTGGTGAACAGTGATGATCCTCCGCTGCGGCTTATCCTTGGCAGCGTGGTCTATGATGTGGCTATGAATGCATATAAGGAGCGGATGGATACTTGGGAGCGGTGGGAAGCGGTGAGCCGCGCTGCGGAAAAGGGAATTCCTGCACCAAAAGGATATGGTGTCCCGAAAGAGTAAGGCTGTCATCGAAAGAATAGCAAAGGTCTCCTATACGGTCATAGCATAGCCGTATGGGAGACCTTTATTCTTTACTTCTTATGGTTATCTGGCGGACATGCCGTCCACCCTCCACGTATTTTTCCTGATTATGATATGGTTGTCCGTCTGGCGGGCAAACGTCAGTGCATAGGGACTGTCTTCTAGAGCTGCAAAAGCAGCAGGGGAATGTTCAATCTCGGCTTCCTGATCAGCAAACGCATACGCAAACGTCAGGCGCTGGGCTGCATTCTGTACCAATGTTTCAATCCACTGCTCAATTTGTGCGGCATTCTGCAGCCCGGCCTGTGCAAACACCCCTTCCTCGCAATCCCAGATGATCCCTTTATAGTCCGCCTCTTTCTCAAAACGGAGCACAGCCGGTATGCTTATCTCATCTAGCTGAAAAGAAGCGAAATGAATCTCTGAATAAAAAACCTCATCAACCGCTGAAAGAAGACGACCTTGTTCTTTGATATAGAGAAGAAGCTTTTTTGCCTGTTTATCCATTGCCACATGTGTATCATATACAAATCCGGTTGTAATATATGCGCTCATGTCATCACCTCCTACTCTTCTTTATCCACTCTTTTCCCGTTTTTTCTGGAGTTTTGCCGTGCTGACGGATACTTTCACAACCTGTTTGACTGCCTGTTTAGCTCCCATCCGAACCAAAAGTCGAAGCACGACACCAACCCATTGTCCCTCTCGATCCAGTGTTTGAACAGAAGTTACAGGTGAAGATCCATAAGAAACAGACGCTGTTGAATAGGAAGCAGGCACAAAACTAAGCAGTGTGAACGATAACAGCAAGGATACGCATAAAGAAAGGTTGTTTTAGATACCGGAGTAGATGCATCACACCCTGCTCTTTCTAGGTGGATTGTTTCAGGGTCTGACATGATCCATAACACTTCATCTATCCGCGACGATCACGGACACGGTACTTATATTGCTTCGCTTATTACTGGCATCGATAATGACACACCCTTTTATGGGTATCCTCTGGCGTTAACGTCATGCCGATCAAGGTATTGGATAAACAGCTTAAAGGCTCCTCAGAAAATATGGGAAAAGGAATCCGATGGGCGGTGGACCATGGAGCAGATGTGATTTCTATCAGTGCAGGAGGAGAGGTGGGGTATCCGGCAGTTTATCCGTGTGTGATTGCCGTCACTTCCGTTGACCAGGAGGAAAACAACTCTTTTTTACCAATGAAGAAAAGGAAATAACGATTTCTGCTCCTGGGGAAAACATGATGGGTGCGCGAGTGGGGGCGGCTATATGTCAGCGTCGGGGACATCTGCTGCGGCTGCGTTTGTATCCGGCGTCACAGCGCTGTATGTTGCTAGCCATCCTGATCTAAGTCCGGCAGACATCAGGTCGGCGCTTATCCGAACAGCCAAGGATAAGGGAGAGAAAGGATTTGATCCTGCGTACGGTTACGGCATCTTACAAGAGCCGGATGTTTTCATAAAATAAAAAAGCCACCTCTGTGGGGAGGTGGCCCGACTGCCGGAGATGTCTCGGCCGCTTTTTTCGGAACAAAGTCAAGTGCTCAAAGCCTGCCGGTTCGCGAGGTCATCAGGCAATTTATCAATGGCCGGTGCAGGCTTACATAGACACTGCCCAGGCCCATTGAAGCCAGCCAAAGGAAATGGAAAGCCATACGATGGCAAGCACAGCGCAAAGCAATAAAGCACAATAGGCCCAGTCCATCCCTGATATGCTTGGAACATAATAATACGTCCGCGGCTTCGCACCGTCAAATCCGCGGGCTTCCATCGCTACAGCGACGCGCTCCGCTTTACGGATGCCCTGTGTGAACAGCGGCAGCGTATAGCGGGCAAAGGATTTCAGTCTTCCCTGCGTATGGAAGCCGCGAATGCGATGGGCGGCTTTCATCTGTGCCAGTTCGCTTTGGAACAGCGGGATAAAGCGCAGACCCGCCAGCAGACCGTAGCCCCATTTGGGGGCAAGACGATATTGATGGATTAAGCTCATTACCAATTGTGTCGTATCGGTTGTAGAGGTGAATAAAAGTCCGTACGTAACAAAGCCGAGCATGCGAAATGCGATGGTTAGCCCGTGATACATGCCTTCTGTTGTAACGCGGAACCAGGCAAATTGCCAGACGACATGCACTCCTTTGCCGAATGCGGCCAGCATCCAGAATACGAGTAGGAAGAAGCCGAAGTAAGGAACGATCCGCCGCAGCAAATAGCGCACATTCCAGCCGCCGAACAGCATGCCTATCGCAAGCGCAAGCAGCCACAGCAGCGCGGATGTAATAGGGTCTGCTACCGCCATAAGAAACAGCATGACTATAAGGTGGGCGGTAAGCTTTACTGCTGGATTAATATGCGCCAAGCGTGATGTGCTGCTGTTCATGCTGTCGCCTCCGTTTCCATTCATAAGCGGTTGGCCGGATTAGGCCGGGCAGCGGTGTGCTGCTTGAAAACAGATCATACGGCGCTCCGTCAAAACGGATGGCTCCGTCCGAGATCCAGAGAACTCGGTCGGCGTATTGGTTGACGAGCTCCATATCATGCGTCACCATGACGATGGAGGTACCCTGTTCTTTGCGCTGGGCCAGCCGGGCGAGCAGTTGAGCAGACGTGGCTGCATCCTGTCCGAAGGTTGGTTCGTCAAGCAGCAATACCTTTTGATCAAAAAGCAGCATGGTCGCTACGCTGAGCCGGCGCTTCTGTCCCTGGCTTAAGGTAAAGGGATGGGCGTCACGGTGCGCATCCAGGGCAAATTCATAGAGCAGCCGCATCGTCCGCTCATGAAGAACGGAAGCGTCAATCCCGCGCTGACGTCCGCCAAAAGCAATTTCGTCATACACCCGGTCGGTCACAAACTGAAGCTCCGGGTTTTGAAATACGAAGCCGATCTGCTCGTACAGCTTTTTGGCCGACCATGCATGGAGGGGGCGTCCCATGTAATGAAGCGTGTCCCGTTTTCCTTTTCTCAGGCCAGCTAGCGCTTGCAGCAGGGTGCTTTTGCCTGCCCCATTTTCCCCGATTAGTACTGTCCATTCTCCTTCCCTGATGGAGAAGGAGACAGCATCAAGCACCGGATGGTTGCCGTATCCAAGAGTAAGGTCGGTAGCTGTATAGATTTCTTTATAGTCATTCTTATCACGGTACGAGTCGGCACGTGCCTTGGTACAATGAAGTGAAGCATCCCACGCTTTGGCCAGCGGATGGGACTCGTCCGCTGCGACCTCATCCATTGTGTAGGGAAAGAGGCGGGGACGCCAGATACCTGCTTGCTCCATCTCTTTTTCATAGCGCAGGAGAACTTCCTGCGGTGTACCTTCCCCGATGAGCTGTCCGTTTGCGTTCAGCACAATCACCCGATCCATCCAGTCAATCAATCCGTCAAGCACATGCTCGACAAATACCATGGTTTTTCCTGTTTCTGCAATGGTTTTAAGCTGTGCAAATACATCGCTTCGTCCCTGCGGATCAAGCTGGGCGGTCGGTTCATCGAAAAACAGCACATCGGCTTCCAGCGCCAGCAGGCAAGCAAGGGCCAGCCGCTGCTTCATGCCGCCGGAGAGCGTCTCAATGGGTGTGTGCTTCGGTACAAAAAGACCGGCTTGTTCCATCGCCTGCCCGATGCGTTCGTCCATCTCTGCGCGGGGGATGCAGCGATTTTCTAAGCTAAACGCAATCTCATCTCCAACGGTTAGCATACAGAATTGCGCATCTGGGTCTTGAAACATAACACCGACAGAGGAGGAACGTGTTACAGTTCCCTCCATCTCCGCTTCAATCGCATGAGGAATGATGCCGGATAGCACAGATAGCAGCGTAGACTTTCCACAGCCGGAAGGTCCGAGCAGTAGAACCTTTTCTCCGGGCTGTATGGAAAGGGACAGATCACGCAGCGTATAGACATCAGCATCATAAAAACGGACGGAAAGATTCTTACATGCCAGATGCGGAGTCATAGCCCTCACCCCGCTGTCCTCTGCGCTGCCGCATGATTTCGTATTGACCAAGGATACCGGTTTTCGCCAGTGACTCGGCCAGAACTTTGCCCAGCAGGCCACCTAGGATCATGCCGCTTACGATGCGTAGGGTAAACGTTGCGGTCAGCACACCTGGTGTATAATAGCCGAATCCGTTGGCGATCAGGCTGTATGCCATGCTGCCCACAGCGGCTAAAGCACCTGATAGCATCAGGGTAAATACGTTATATTTTTTATAGCGGAACAAGAAGAAGGCAAGTTCTGCTCCAAGGCCCTGGGCAAAGCCGATCAAAAGGGAAGAGAGGCCGAAGTGACTGCCGGTAAATACCTCCACAGCCGCTGCCGCCAGCTCGGCAATCAGCGCAGCGCCCGGCTTGCGGACAATGAAGGCGACGAGTGGGCTTGCGACCACCCATACACCGAACATAAATTCCGCACCGACCGGTCCTACGAGCGCCGAGATCGGTAGCCACAGTGTAGACCAGCCAAGATAAAGCACTCCGCAGGCGATCGAAAGTACGACCGCCAGCACAACCTCGCGCATTTTCCAGCTCATCGTTTGCTTACCTGTCCGATTTCTACTGGCCATTCCTGTTTCGTATACGCCATATCCCAGAACAAGTATTCCAACTGGCAGCTTGTTAAGAAATGCCGGGTCATTCTTTGTTTTTCCGCTTCATCGGCGTGTTCAGCCCAGCGGTTGAGCCGTTCGCAGAATGCATCTGTGAGCGCGTTCATGGATGCCTCGCCATAAAAAGTAATCCAATCATAGAACGGATGCGCTGGAGATGGATTCACTTCCTTCATCAGCTTTTGGCCGATTTCTAGATACGTCCACGGGCATGGCAGCAGCACGGCGATGATTTCACCAAGCGTGCCTTCATGGGCGACCGTCAGCATATGGCGGGTATAGTGGCTTGCGTTCGGTGCCAACGGATAACCCTGCAGATCTTCATAGCGCACTCCGGCTACGCGGCACAGATTATTGTGCGGGTGGGCTTCTCCGTGCAGCGTAAAGGAAACCTGCTCCGCAAACATTGCCATATCTTCGCGCGCGTCGCATTTAGAGATGGCGATGCCGTAGATGCGGGCGAATGTATTAAGATATTCAAAATCCTGTTTTACATAATGAATAATAGCCTCTTTGTCCAGATCACCGTTGGCAATGCCTTGCACGAATGGGTGAGCAAAAATGGCTTCAAAAATTGGATCGGCCTCCCGGCGAAGCTGTTCAGTAAATGTCATCATACAAATTCCTCCTACGTAGTTGGTTTTTCAAAAGAAGACATTCCACAGGGGCGGCCGTCTCAAAATAAAAAGCCGCTCTATCATAGAGCGGCATACGAGACGAAAAGCATGTGCCAACCATAAAGGCATGGCGTATCATCGCTGCCACTTTCCTACGCTGGTATAATCCAGATCAGGTTCAAAGGGATCAAAGCAGTGCTTTATCTCAGCCATTACGGCACCCCTAGTGGACTTCCTTATGAAATTATCCGTAGAATAGCAGGTTATCTGGAAACTGTCAAATATTTGTCGGTGATTTTAACTTTTTCGCAACTTTTTTCTGTGGGGTTGCATCTATAATGATAGTAGTAATGCTAAAAAATTACGTAAGCATACAGAATGAGCGGTATAAAGAATGGAGACGAAAATATGAATAAGCAACAGGCAGTGCGTATGGGAAACAGAACCGGTATGCGCTGGCTTCTGCTGTGCGCTGGTGTAGTGTTCTTGCTTATCTATGCATCCGGACACGTGCAGAGCTATACGGAAGCAACGACGTATGAGAGGGCGATCCATAGTATCAAAGAAAAGAATTGGCCCGAAGCGCAGCGCTTGCTGCAAGAGGTAACAGATGTTGAGGATGCGAAGACGCTTCTTATATATGTACAGGCAAGGCGGGAGATGACGAATGGCGGGATGGGCGGTTATGCGGCGGCGCTGAGCAGTCTGCATAAAATTCCGGATGACTACCAGGGGGATCTGTATGAAGAAGTCACGGCGCTAAAACGTGATGTGCAAGCGGCTTGGCAGCTAGAGTTGAAGAAGGCGCAGACAGCACAGGACAAGCGCCCCGCACCGAAAGTGGGTATGACAAGAGAGCAGGTTCGTACATCGAGCTGGGGCGCGCCCAAATATATTAACCGGACCGAAACGGAAAACGGCGTGGTAGAACAATGGGTATATCCGGCCTATCGTTTTGTGTATGTAGAAAACGGAAAAGTAACGATTGTTCGGCCTTAGAATAGAAAAAGAAGCGCTCCCTATTTACCAACAAGGAGCGCTTCTTTTTGTTAAAACAACGCTAAGACCACATATAAAAAGGGAATTAGCCTTGTAACTCCACTTCTTTTTTCGGATAGTCTACCTTCTCGATTCGTAAATCACCCGGGCGGGCTGCTTGATAGACAGCGGAGCCGACAATATCCGCTACATTTTTGAGCTTTTCTTTGCTGATCTTATCTAGCGTATCATCTGGACTGTGATACCACGGTTCTACCGGTGCATGGATGAACAGGGCGGATGGAATACCAAGCGCATGGAAGGATTCGTGGTCGCTGCGTCCTTCCTGACCATACGGGAGCACTCCGCTCAGGCGGGAGCTTGCCGCTGCTCCGAGATCGGTCACACGGTTTTTCTCCCCGTCAATTGTATACATGATCAAATCCCCTGCGTCCCGGCTGCCGACCATATCCAATTGGAACATGCCGATTGTGCGCTTGATTTCATCCGGAGTTAGTGTAGCCGCATATTTCTCTGAGCCGATCAGGCCGTTTTCCTCTGCCCCAAAGGTAACGAAGCGAATCTCCGTATCGGTTTTCAATTTGGACATAATGCGTGCTAACTCAAGCGTGACGGCCACGCCGGATGCATCGTCATTAGCGCCTGGTGCTCCCTCTACGGAGTCATGGTGTGAACCGATGATGATCATATCTTTTGTATTTTTCTTGTTGGCATTTGGCTTCTTGGTCGCGATTACGTTATGTGATGTCAGCTTTCTCACTTCCGAACCTGCTACCTTGACTGTAGCCGTTACCGCTTCTCCTGCTTTGAGCTTGGCAGCCAATGCTTCGCCGTCCGCTTTGGTAATCCCCACAGCGGCGACGAAGGAGGCATCGGCGCCGCCTAATGTACCATCAAGTTTGCCATCTACGTTGTTGTAGATAATAATCGCTTTGGCGCCTTGTTTGGCGGCATTTTTTACCTTCTCGCCAAAGGTAAGGCTTCCGCGTTGTACAAGGGCGATTTTGCCTGTCAGGTTTTTGCCTGCCACATCGGCTTCTGTACCAAGCCCTACATCAACCAATTCAGCCGTTACATTTCCGTTAGGTGAATATGTAAACACATGGGCTTCTTTCGCCTCGTTTCCTATATGCAGGGAGACTTCGGAAGGTGCTTTATAGCCTTCGAATTGAAATGGCTGCACGTCAACTTTATAGCCGAAAGATTTGAACTGCTTCTCAATATAGCGTACACTCTGCAATTCTTCAGGAGATCCGGCTACGCGAGGTGTCTTGGCTAGCGTTTCGATCGTGCGGTACATCGCATTTGCATCTGTTTTCTTTACAATCTGCTGATCAAAAGCTTTTTGGGCTTGCCCCTGCCCATGCTTGGCCTGTTCAACATGAGCGGGAGGTGCTGCGTATACAGCGGTGCTTCCCGCTAATAGACTTGCTGCGAGAAGAGTAGAGAGAAATGTTTTGCGCATTATGTACTTCCTCCTTATATTTTTATCATTGTAAATTTTTTAACTATTTTAAATTATGTACGATCTATTATTATATGCCAAGGGTATACAGTCCGACATTGGTTTAGGAAAGAAAAAGGAAATAATTGTTTGTTATCTATTAATTTATAAGAAAAAAATCTCAGGAAATTTTTTCTGTCCGGGTCGATAGATAAAATTTTTTCAATCCATGTTTTGCTTGACGGCATCATGGCGCTGCAGGAGGAAGTGTGTATTGGTGTTGGTATTGTTGATGTGCATGATCCCATTCAGCTTTATGGATTATTATAAGTGGAAGCTGCCGCGCCGCTCCTTGCATTGCGCGATGTAGAAATAGTCAAAAATAAATCCCGAAGTTCGCAGGATGTATGCGAACTTCGGGATTACTTGTGTTGTCTATCGTCTTTGATTCTCTGTATCTTTCATGCGGTTCTGCTCATCAGCTGTTCGCTGGCTGTCTTCGATTTCTTGATTCATCTGATTTTCTGGCTGGCCTTCCTGCTGGTTTTTTACATAGGCAGCGAATTGCTGTTTCTGCTTATCTGTCTCTCGTTTGTTTCGCAGTAGTTCTTCTTTGCGTTCTTCGCTGTTCATGGTACATTCCCTCCTACAATCAGGATGTAGTTACCAAATACCCGATGCCTGGGGCGATGAAACGATTGAAACAAGACGAGGAGTCCTATCGTGTTACGGCTGCTGTGAAAAAGGTGTGGCGTTAGGCCATGCATTGGGTCGAGCGGGTGATGTGAGCCAGTTGGATGCAGGTGGAGTATAGGCCGCCCCAGCAAGAATGCGTCTCCCCTCCTGGATTGCCGCACCGGAGCGAATCATCTCAGCGAGAAGAGGGGCGACGAAATCGCGGGGTTCCGCTTGAAAAATGTGACGGCTGAAGTCATGGAACCAGGCACAGCTCAGTAAGTAGTCGGATACCTCGTCTTCATGCATCCCATCAAAAATCATAAGGGCATACGCAAAAACCCGTTTGCAGGCATGCCAGCCGATCCGCTCTGGTGTAGTGAGCCAGGATTCCAATCTGCGTCTTGCTGCGTCGAGGGATCGCATCGGGTCTTCAATGGCTGAGCCGTGACCGGAATAAGCTCGCTCAATCGGCAGAGAAGCAAGGCGCTCTAGACTAAGAAGGCTTCGCTGTATCGCCCCGGCTCCTTCCCGAAAGCGGTTGATCCACCCTACATCGGAGCGGTGGAAGAGGTCGCCGCACAGTAAGGTTTTCTCTTCAGGAGCATACAATGCGATATGACCGAGTGTATGTCCGGGCGTATGCAGCACGTGAACAAGCACACTACCCGTATCAAGTATGTCTTCATCTGAGAGCATGTGCTGCACTGTGTATGGTTCAATCGGCTGATCAAGCCATTCGGCACCGCATGCGTCATAATCCCGGTTGTTAATCATTTCTGCGTCCCAGCGATGCGCGGCAATCGGAATGCCGTACTTTTCCTGCAGCACATGGTTCCCGCCGACGTGGTCGCTGTGGTAATGGGTATTGACGATCAGGGAGAGCGCGATAGGACGTACTCCGGATTCACTCAGTAATGCTTCTGTCTCTGTAATATCACTGCCGAATCCTGTATCAACGAGAATGGGGTGTGCTCCGTGCAGCAGTACCATATTGGCGCTCGGAAACGTACGTTCAAAAAATTGGATAGCAGAAGCAGGCATGACGTTGATCATCTCCTCTATGTATAGGGTGAGATAGCGAAAGAAAAACTTGAACGAACGCTCGCTCGCTCGATTTTTTTGTATATTCAAACTATATCACGAAGACAGGGGAGAATCTACTATTTGTAGTGGGAAGAAGAGAGTAGTAGCATATTACAAAAAAGGAAATATGCAAAAGAGATAGAAGAGTAAACAAAAGGATGCAGCCTTTTTTAGAAGAATTGAATATGAGGAGGAAAGCTATGCAGCACTTTATTTGTGTGACATGCGGAACTCAATTTGCCCGAAGCGCGGCACCACCTACCCTTTGTCCAATCTGCAATGACGAGCGGCAGTATGTAGCGGCTACCGGACAGAAATGGACGTCGCTTGACTCGCTGCGCAGCGAGTCATATCGGAATGTATTTAAAGACGAAGAGCCCGGACTGCTCTCAATGTATACGGAACCTACCTTTGCAATCGGTCAGCGTGCGTTTTTCATTCGGACACCGGCTGGAAATATGCTGTGGGATTGTCTGTCGTATATCGACGAAGAGACGATTCGTATGATCCGTGAGATGGGAGGGATTGATACGATTGCTATTTCCCATCCGCATTATTATTCCAGTATGGTTGAATGGGCGGATACATTTGATGCGCTTATTTATATCCATGAAGCAGATCGACAGTGGGTGATGCGTGAAAGTGACCGCATCCACTATTGGTCAGGCGATACGCTGCTTCCCGTACAGGCAGAAGGAGTTAGCCTGTTGCGAACCGGTGGGCATTTTGCGGGCAGTACGGTGCTGCATTGGGAGCATGGTGCAAAGGGGCAGGGTGCATTGCTTACAGGCGACACCATTCAGGTCGTGGCTGATGAGTGCTGGGTTAGCTTTATGTATAGTTATCCTAATCTTATTCCGCTGCCAGCATCAGAGGTAGAACACATTTGGCAGGTGGTGGAGCCATATGAATTTGCTATGGTGTATGGTGCGTTTGGCCGTGTGGTACGTGAGAATGGTAGAGAAGCGGTACGCCGCTCGGCAGAACGGTATAGTAAAGCCATAAATGGTGAATATCAGATACGGTAAGTTAAGAAGACAAAAGATTTTGTTAACGCTAAACAAGCCGGGAGGTAAGATACAGCTACCGGCTTGTTTAGCGTACAATCATTTAAGGGCGAGAGGAGGCAAGGAGGAGGTTTTCTTTCCATGCATGGTAGCGGGCTAGTGCTTCGCCGTTCGCTAGAGCTTCTCGGGATAACCTGAGTCCGTCTTCAAGCGATACCGTTTTTTCGGCAATCCATAGTCGAATCGCGCTGTTGAGGAGAACGAGATTCGTATATGCGAGATCTGCGCTGCCTTTGAGTACTTGTAATGCTGTGCTTGCCTGTAGTTTAGGCGTCCAATCTACAGCGGGAGCATCCGTCTGCAAGCCCAGAGCTTCCGGATCGATGATGAAGAGTTCATGTGTTCCCTCGTTTACTATGAGGGTACGCGTACGCTGGTGCGTCGGAATATCCTCGGAGCCTTCCATCCCCTGAACAACAATACCTCGCCGTACACCAAGCTGTATCATCATGCTTGCCATTTTCTCAAACACCGTACCATGGAAGACACCGACGGCCATATACGGTGCATCGCTATAACGTACCAGCTTTTCTGCGGTATTGAGCATCGTTCGGAAGCTGAGTTCCTCACGCAGTGGACGAAGACTGGCCAGTGGTTCATTCCATATTTCCGCTTGTACATACAGCACACCGGACTTATGGGCAGCCTGTAGGAAGGCGTCCTTGTCTTCTGTCTGTATGCCAAGCGATTGCACAATATCATGGATGGTTATGCCCCATTTAGGTGGAAGGGATCTGCCACTGTGCAGTGTTACCGGCACGCCGCATGCAGCCGTAACAAAAGCGGCCGGAAAACTTGTAAAAAATGATTTTTTTCGTCCGTCATACGGGCCGGCACAATCAATGCCTCCAGGAATTCGGTGCTGTGCCACCCCCATCCTCAATGCTTCCACGAATGCCAATAGCTCATCAGCAGTCTCCATTTTAATGCGCTCCGCTACAAAAAAAGCGGCTGTTTGCGCTGATGTTGCTTCTTGAGAGAGAATCATTCGGGCGCCGCGCAACGCCTCTTCATAGGGAAGGTCCTTGGCCCCCTTTTTTCCTCGTGCCACTTCTTTTAATATATCTCTCATCTCTGCTCTCCTTCGTATCATATTTTCAAGTACTATATCACCGTAATTACTAGTTTGTCTACTTGTTTTGTCGGATAAAATAAAATGAACCGACATCACATATTCATTCGATATTGATTTTGATAAGATACAAGGGTAAGCATCAGGGTACGAGAGTATAGAAAAGGGAGGGAACGCAGTGAAATATAACTTTGATAACCTATTGTCCCGTCTGAATACGAATTCGATCAAATGGGATTATCGCAAAGAAATCTTCGATGCAGATGATGTACTGCCGTTATGGGTGGCGGATATGGATTTTGCTTGCCCGCCAGGGGTGACAGAAGCATTGATGAGGCGAGCGCAGCATCCTGCATACGGGTATCCTGGTACACCGCGTGCGCTATATGAAGCTGCGGTACGATGGACTGCACGCCGTTTTGGAAGAGAGCTTCAGCCGGAGTGGATGACAGTCGTCTCTGGGGTTGTGCCTGGTTTGTATGCGGCTGTAGAAGCATTTACCTCTCCCGGTGATAAGGTCATTGTACAGCCGCCGGTATATCCGCCATTCTATAGCGCGGCCTTAGGGCGGGGGAGACGAATAGTGGAGAATCCGCTGGTCGAAAAAGACGGGCATTATAGAATGGATATAGAAGGACTCAGGAAAGTGATTGATGAACGGACGAAGCTTCTTATTTTATGCAGTCCACATAATCCGGTGGGTCGTGTCTGGTCGCAGGAAGAGCTTCGTGAGCTTGCGGCGTTATGCGCAGAGAAGGATCTCATTGTATTAGCTGATGAAATTCATGCTGATCTCGTATATGAGCCGTATGTCCATACGCCGTTTTATTCGCTTGGGGAGGATGCGGCCAATCGCTGTGTTACATTCCTATCCCCGAGTAAAACCTTTAATGTAGCTGGTTTGTTTACCTCCCTAGCGGTGGCCCAGAACTCGGAGTTGTTAAAAAAGCTGAAAGCCGCAATTGAAAAAGTTGGGGTTGACCATGTAAATCTTTTTGGCATTGAAGCGTGTATTGCCGCCTATGACAAAGGGGAAGAGTGGCTAGATGAGCTGTTGGTGTATTTGTTAGGTAATGCCAAGTATATAGAGCAATCTCTTGCAGAACACATACCTGGCGTTAGAATGAAGGTTCCTGAAGCGACCTACTTGGGATGGTTGGATTTTCGAGGACTTGGTCTGAGTGATACGGAGCTAAAACAATTTATCATTGAACAGGCACGGCTTGGACTTAACGATGGGCATACGTTTGGCAGAGGCGGGCAAGGGTTTCAGCGTCTAAACTTTGGTTGTTCACGTGCAACGCTTGAGGAGGCGCTCGGGCGCTTAGAGACGGCAGTAAATAATAGATAAAGAGAGAGGACCCTATTTCCGAAAAAAAGAACGAAAATAAGGTCCTCTCTTACTCTGCCCCCATTGGCTTGGCAAGCTCCTTCGTTGTTGGATTAGACTGAGGCGTTGATTGGGGCGTTTCGGGGATTTTCTTTTTTGGACTCTTGTACAAGTGTAACGGCAACAATGACAAGAAGAATTCCGATTGTTTGCCAGAATGTAAGAATTTCCCCGAAGAATAATGTCCCGGTAAGCGTCGCCACAATTGGCTCTACTGTTGCTGTAATCGACGCGCGGCTCGATTCCACATGGGAGAGACCGAACGTATACAGAAGATAGGCCAGCACGGTAGGAAACAATCCAAGACCCAGACTGTAAAAAGC
The DNA here is from genome assembly GCF_041379945.2 of Aneurinibacillus sp. REN35. NCBI lineage: Bacteria > Bacillati > Bacillota > Bacilli > Caryophanales > Paenibacillaceae > Aneurinibacillus > Aneurinibacillus baijiui. The sequence goes on from NZ_JBFTXJ020000002.1 coordinate 374,469, forward strand.
GACATCTGGATTTGCGAACAGGTGCCAGGAATTCCACAGGCCGCTTAGAGGCAGAATCCCAATGCTGGCAACAAAAAACGTATAGGCGGTTACTGTGAGCGAATCATATTTTCGCAGAGCAAATTTGCCGAAAATGCTGTACAACGCATAGCCGAATCCCGCCCCAATTCCAACAAGCAAACCGAACAAGGAAACGGTGCTTCCGAAGGTGGGGAGGAGACCGACCACGAATGCACAGCCAGCAAACGTAACAAGAAGCGCGATTACTTTGCGCCAGGTAAGCCATTCCTTGAATAAAAAGCGCGAAAGAATCGTAACGAACGCGGGGCCGGTATATAACAAGACGGCCGCAACAGAAACCGATGTCTCTTGGATAGCGGTGAAATAGCACCAGTTAAAGAAAACGATGCTGAAAATACCTGTTCCCACAAAGTATTTGATATCAGCAAGCTTGATTCTCAGCAGCGCGGCATCTTTCCACGCGAGGTAGCCAAGTAGCAGCAGCGCGGAGGAAAGTACACGAATGGCGACAATTTGCAGTGGTGTAAAACCGCTTGCCGATAGAAACTGCACAAAGACCGAGATGATCCCCCAAAGAGCCGCGCCGGTGGCGATGCATATGTATGCCCATTTTTGCATATTTCTGCGTCTCCCTTATTTATTTTCTTCCCATTATGAAGGGAATGATAGACGATGGCAAGCGCTGTAAGCCTTCCGTGAAGTGCAATGAACGCTCAAAAATAAGGGCATGTTTTGAAAGAAATCCATCAAAACACGCCCTTATTTCTTTATTGAATACTGTGCCGAATTTGTCTGTTACAAAGAGCAGCTACCGTCTTGTGTTGAAATGTGCCAGGTTACGCCGAATTTGTCTGTTACCTGCCCATATAAGGGACTCCAGAACGTTTCGTGAAGCGGCGCAATAATCTGGCCGTCTTCTTGTAGTTTTTCGAATACTTCTCTTGATTTTTCTACATTATTTATATTGATAGCGATCGTTACTTGTGAACCAATTTGATGCGGTTGACCTGGAAATAGATCAGAAAGCATCAGATCTGTATTTCCCACTTTTAAATGTGCATGTAGTACACGGTCTTTTGCCTCAGCAGGGAGGGGGTGCTCTGGATTTTCAGGCATGTCTCCAAAAGTGCGAAGCGCGAGAACTTTTGCATCCAGGGCATTCTCGTAAAATGTAACAGCTTCTTGTCCCTTACCATCCGAAACTAAATAGGAATTGATTCCCAAAATCATAAAATCACCTCTTCTGTTCATTTTAAAGGAAGCAGGCACCCACCAGTGGTAACAATAGAAGCTGTCGATTGGGAAAGCCTATGCCTTATTTTTTATGGCCTCATAGTATCCCAACTTAAAAAAACTATACCATTGTTCAACTTCTTTATTCGACATCATGTCAAGGGCTAGTAAAACCTCTTTGGAAAATTCTAAGTTTGCTGTTCCATTAGCTGTTACGACGTTTCCGCTTCTTACTGCCTGTTGATGTTTATAGCTGCTTTCATTGGTATAGTTTTCACCTGCATAGCTTTGTAAATCCTGAAGTTGATTGCTTGTATGTTCAACTTCATTTAATGCTCCCATTGCACCTAAATAAACACTTGCATCGCAAATAGCAGCTACCACAGCATTTTTCTTTATAGCAAGGTCTACAAGCTCTCTCACTTGTTTCGCTTCCTCGGTTCGCCATGAATTGCCGCCAATAAGTATTAATCCAGCAAAATCTTTGTTTGCTGCTTCGGATAAATCGTAATCTGGATGAACTGAAAAGCCGCCTATGGATACTACAGCTTTTTTTGTAAGGGAGACCGTTCTGACACAAAAGCCCTCTTTCTGGTTAATCGCCGCTGCTAAAGGCGCAGCTTCCCAATCCGCATAATCATTCAAGATAACAAATAGAACTTCTTTCATATTTCCCTTCTTTTTTTTGTTTTTTACATATGCTATTTCATTGAAGCCTAACGCAAGCGACAAATGTTTTCTGAATAGAACAAATGTTTGTATATGTATAGTACTATATGTAGCGGAGATGTTCAATGCGTAATTATGAGTTTTAAAATACTGCGTATAAATATAATAAACCTTTTTAAAAAATAAAGGTAATTAAAACACCTAATGGCTACGTTTATTATATTAACATGCATACATCTGATGCTAGAATAATGGGAGAAACAGAACAATGTTTATATTGTATTAGTGCTTGGAGAGAGTGCACATTTTACACAGATCCAGAAAAAATAGCTTTTGAGTTGACAGAGTACGTGACTTTAATCCTGACAAAACGTGTACCAGATGAGCTTTATCAATGAATAAATCTTATGGGATTCGTCATCGGTTTTTAGGATTATAATCTAGAGTCGCGAGTTAGAACTTGTAGAGGAGATGAGAAAGTGACAAGTAGCGCAGAGAGGAAGACATCAAAATTGATGAGGTTACGTAGAATCTGCGGTTATAGTGCCGCAATAGCAGTAACTCCTTACCTGCTGATCAAAATCGTATGGACTTTTGGTCTCTTTCTTCCCACGGAGCAAATGGGAAATGCTAGCTGGCGCATTATAAACGCAGTAACCGCCGTTCTCGCTGCGATTGGTATCCTTCTTGCGATGGCGTTTTGCAAGCCGTGGGGGGAACGACTACCTGCGTGGGTGGTTGCTCTTCCCATTTGGGTTGGTACCGGTTTGCTCGTTCCCATGCTGTTAATTGCCCCGGTTCTGGGTCCTGCAGCTATGATCCGAGATCAAGAAGCAGGTGCTACCGACTTCTGGATATATGAGCAGATCTTCGTTATGATCTCCCTTTTCGGGATTGGCATTTTCCTGCCGCTTGCATTGGCGGGGTATGCAAAGGCACGTTGGCCAGAGGCGCTGAGTGGCACAACCAACTACAAGGAGTTACCGGGCAATACGTTACAACTGCAGATCATTTTGGCTAGGATCATCGCTGTAGGCTGCACTCTGCTCGGTGTCATTAAGGTGTTTTGGGCGGTTGGCGGTTCCTTCGGTATCAACCCAGTAACCATGAGTGAACGTGATGTGTGGTGGCACCTGCTGTCATTAAGTACAGGCGTGTGGTCCTTTGTTGGTGCGTGGGGCATACTGGTGATCGTATCCCGCCGTGGGTCGAGGTGGTTTTTTCCCCCTATGGCAGCAGCATGGATTTCATCGGGCGCATTATTCTCTAACAACTTCTATTCCATCTTATCCTCCGTGCGACTCGATGCGCCACCCTCCCCAGAGTACCCATTGGCATGGATGTTGACCACACAGGCCGGCATCGTCTTAGGTGTAATAATGGGGATGATTATCCTACTGGTGCTGCACGAACGCCGTCGAGCCCTTCGAGATGAGTCCAACTGAAGTTGATTACACAGAACCACGGAGATGAATTTGTATGAAATCAGATAATAAACACTCGTGTTTCTCTTGGGCAAGTTTGTATATCTAGGGTGTCACCCCATGCCTATCAAGCTAAAAATTAAAGGTACCCCTAAAACGGAATAAAACACGATTCTTTTTCTAATAGCGAGATAAAGGATGGTGTTTTTTTATGAATCTTATGATTCCTGAAGAACGTAACTTATTTTCACGAAAACTGGAGTGCTGTTTATCTCCGGTTAATATAACGAGAAGAGAATAGCGCGTTAATTAATAAATAATGAATTCTTATTTGTTTAGTTGGGATTTGGTTATTTGATTATTTTACGCTACAATAAAGGAAATGTCCGGATGCAGGAGGGATAACTATGAAGATTACATCAATTGAACCCACACCAAGCCCGAATTCGATGAAGTTGAATCTAGATGAACAGCTACCTGTAGGAGTAAGTTACAATTACACGTCAAAAACGAGAGAGGAAGCTCCTGAGCACATTCAAAAGCTGCTCTTCATCCCTGGAGTAAAAGGTGTATTCCAAGTAGTGGATTTCATTGCGTTGGAGCGGAATCCAAAAACGGACTGGCGTGAGATTTTGACACAGGTGCGTCGCATTCTTGGTGCAACAGACGTCCCTGATAAATCAATCGATGAAATGCCTGCACAGGATACATATGGTGAAGTGCAGGTGAATGTACAAATGTTCCGCGGCCTGCCTATGCAGATTAAGCTGGAAGCAAACGGTGAGCAGAAACGGTTTGGTCTTCCGGAACGATTTATGAATGCGGCTCTTAAAGCGCAGGCATCCTCCTCTAATCTGGTAATGGAGAGGAAATGGGAGGATCGCGGAGTGCGTTATGGCACGATGGAGGAGGTTGGAGAAGAAGTCGCCCAGGAAATCTCTGCTGCATATGATGACGAGCGCCTACAACATCTTGTAGAGCAGGCATTTGCACAAACTGAAGATAGGGCGGTAGCCGAAGAAAGTCTCTCTGGAAAAGCGGTGGCAGGCATACTGGACAATCCGGACTGGGAGAAGCGGTTCGCAGCTCTCTCACGGATGGACCCGGGTGAACAGGATATCCCGGTGCTCCATAAAGCGCTGCATGATGATAAAACATCGATTCGCCGCTTGGCCGTTGTCTATCTGGGGATGGTTGAAAGCAAAGAGATAGTGCCGCTGCTGATCGAAGCGCTGAAAGACAAATCGGGCGTCGTCCGCCGTACGGCAGGCGATACACTGTCGGACCTCGGTGACCCTTCCGCGATCAAAGCGATGACGGAGGCGCTTGAAGACCCGAATAAGCTGGTGCGCTGGCGGGCTGCCCGTTTTCTGTATGAAGTAGGAGATGAAACGGCGATACCTGCATTGCGCGTAGCTCAGGATGATCCTGAATTTGAAGTCAGCCTACAGGTTAAGATGGCGCTTGAGCGTATTGAGAGTGGAGAGGCGGCCAGCGGTACAGTATGGCAGCAGATGACCCGCAGTAGAAGCGAGACATAATTCAAAGCAAATAATAAAAATACTGCGTCTTTTTCTTTTTATTATTCGTATAAGAGTAATGAAGGGATTTAAAAAATAAGGGAGGCGCAAAATAGATATGGAGATTGCTATTTGGGTCATAATAGGCCTATTGTTTCTCGGCAGCTTCATCGGGATCGTTATACCGGTTATTCCCGATGCCCTGCTCATCTGGATTGGTTTTTTATTGTATCAATTTACGATAGCGTCCGCTTCACTCGGCTGGACGTTCTGGGTACCGATGACGGTGCTGACCTTATTCTTAATCGGGGCGGATATGCTCTCTAATATTTATTTTGTTAAGAAATATGGGGGAGATAAATGGTCAATGATTGCAGCGGTTGCCGGGATTATTGCAGGACCGATACTGCTTGGCGTCATTTTAGGCCCGTTTGCGATTATTGTAGGACCGTTCCTTGCTGTTTTTGCAGTGGAACTTTTACGAAATAATGGTCCACAAATATCGCTGCGTATTGCGCTTGGCACCGTGCTTGGCTTTCTCAGCAGTGTTGTTGCCAAAGTGATCATCCAGCTCATTATGATTGTATGGTTTTTTATTGCTATATGAGCCTATTCAAAGAAGAGCCTTACCGCATGTATGCGGTAAGGCTCTTCTCCTTCGTATAAATCAGTGAATATTTCTGTAAACGCCAATAACCTTACCAAGAATGGTGACAGCAGGAAGTAAGATCGGTCCCATGGTCGGATTCTCCGGCTGCAAGCGAATATGATTTCTCTCTTTGAAGAACCGCTTCACGGTTGCTTCATCTTCTTCTGTCATAGCGACAACAATATCACCGTTGTTGGCTGTCTGCTGCTGACGAACAATAACATAGTCTCCATCAAGAATTCCCGCTTCGATCATACTTTCCCCTTGGATGCGAAGCATATAGACCGTATCACTGCCTACCGTATTCTCCGGAAGTACGAAATACTCCTCTACATTCTCAACCGCAGTAATTGGCATCCCTGCTGTAACTTTCCCCATGACCGGTACGGTAACCGTCTTCACAGCTTCCATCGTCGTTACGCTTCCACCGCGCTCACCGTCAAGAATCTCAATTGCACGCGGCTTGGTCGGATCGCGTCGGATTAACCCTTTTTTCTCGAGACGAGCCAAATGCCCGTGTACAGTGGAACTGGATGCAAGACCAACAGCTTCACCAATTTCCCGTACGGAAGGCGGATACCCCTTATCCTTGACTTCCTTCTTTATGTAATCCAGGATGGCGAGCTGGCGACTGGACAACTTTTTCATATTCACACACCCCATTCTTTATAGAATCTTTGATTGTTCTCATTATACCAACATTTGTTCTGTTATACAAACATAAGTTCTAATTTTTTATTGACAGGAACATTCGTTCGGATTACTATAAAAAAGAACGGACGTTCCTATTTTTGTTTGGTTCTACTTTACATAGACAGGCATATATTTTTCATACCGGATATCACGGAGATAGAAAGGGGATCTTTATATGAACAAGAAATCGCTGCTTATTGGAATGGTACTTGGAATTGCAATCCTCAGTATGGCTAATCTGGTGTTTGCCTCAATTGGTGGCTCTGCACAAGAAGCGCAGACAAAAGGCATTGAGGTAGTAGTAGAGCCGGGAGATACATTATGGAAGCTTGCTGACCGTTATAATGAACAAGCTGGTATGTCCATTAATGAAATGCTGTTCTATATTCAGCATGAGAATGGCTTGAAATCAGCGGTGGTGCAGCCAGGAGATCATATTATCATTCCAGTTGAATAGAAAAGTGAGAAAGTTTAATGTTTAGGTAATCCGTGCTATAATGAAGGGACATGCTACCGTAGAGAGGAGATGTCGATCCGTATGGTTACCGAAGAGAAAATTCGCCGGATTAATGAACTGGCCGCCAAGTCGAAGCAGGCCGGATTAACGGATAAAGAAAAGGCAGAGCAGAAAGCACTGCGTAATGAATACATTCAGGCTGTTCGCAGTTCATTACAAGCCAATCTCGAATCCATTCGTCTTGTTGATGAAGAGGGTAAAGAGATTGGGCCGCTGCCGCATAAGGATAAATACAAGCATTAAGCAAAACCCTCCCCACGTACGGAGGGTTTTGTCTGTATAAGAAGAGAAGGAGCAGAGAAAATGAATGTTGGATTATATGCGAGGGTGAGCACGGAGCGCAAGGAGCAGGAGAGCAGCCTGAAGAGACAGATGGAAGAACTTCGGCAATATGCAAAGCAAATGGGATGGGTGGTAGTATGCGAAGAATCGGAGCAAGAGAGCGGTTTTGAGCTAGAACGTCCTCGATTGCTTGCGTTGGTGGAAGCAATGGCTGAAGAAGAGATTACGGCAATCATCGTACAGGATGAGTCGCGCCTTGGTCGGGGGAATAGTAAGATTGCATTGCTGCATCAAATTCGCAAGTTGGGGGGCAAGGTATTTGCTATGGATAATCAAGGTGAGCTCCAGCTTAGCGAGATGGAAGGGATGGTGTTAGAGATTCTTGCTGTTGTAGAGGAATACCAGCGTCGTCTAACCAACCACAAGATTTCCCGCGGGATGCAGCGTGCCATTGCAGAAGGATACCGACCGGAACGCAATCTAAAGCACACCGATCAAGGCGGCCGTAAGCGCAATGAACTGCCAATCGAAGAGATTATTAAGCTGCGGCGCAGAAAGCTTCCATTTGAAGATATTGCGCTGACATTGCGCGGGCTTGGCTATGAAGCGTCCCGTGCCACCGTTCACCGCCGCTACCGAGAATACATAGAAAATCAGGACGTAAGCGAATGAGCCATTTGATGGTCAAGGCACAGAATCAATGTCTGTATGATCGAGCATATGACTGTGTTACAATGGTGAAAATAAAAAAAATAGGGTATAGTATTAGTTTGTTGTGTATAGCATAGAGTGCGTGAGATATAGAGAGGATGAAATTGAGTGACCCCAATAACAAGAGATATGGTGGAACTGCTGGCGCCTGCCGGGAACTGGGAATGCCTTCGAGCGGCGGTAACCAATGGCGCTAATGCCGTTTTTTTTGGTGTGGAGAAGTTTAATGCCAGAGCGCGCGCAGATAATTTTAAGATGGACGAGCTTCCGCAAATCATGGCCTATCTGCATACGTATGGAGTTAAAGGCTTTTTGACATTCAATATTCTTGTGTTTGAGGATGAGATGCGGGATGCCCAGGAACTTGTTGATGCTTGTATTGATGCCGGTGTAGATGCGGTTATTGTGCAGGATATGGGACTTGTAAAGCTCATTCGGGAGATATCTCCTGATTTTCCGATTCATGGCTCTACCCAGATGACAATCACGTCACCGGAAGCGGTAGATTTCATGAAAGCCTACAATCTGGAAGTGGTTGTGCTCGGACGGGAGAATAATCTAAAGCAGATCAAAACGATTGCCGGAAAAACAGACACTCCGCTTGAAGTATTCGTACACGGCGCACTGTGCGTCTCCTATTCTGGTCAGTGCCTGACCTCTGAGATGTGGGGGGGACGCTCGGCGAATCGCGGCGAATGCGCGCAGGCTTGTCGTCTGCCGTATGATCTAATCGTGGACGGTGTGCAAAAAGAGATGGGCAATATCGCTTATTTGTTATCGCCAAAAGACTTGGCTGCGATCGACCTCATTCCGGATCTTATTGAAGCAGGCGTGACCTCCTTCAAAATTGAAGGTCGTTTGAAATCCCCGGAATACGTAGCGAATGTGGTTAGCAAATACCGCAAAGCCATTGATGAATATTTCGAGGGCAGAGAGTATGAACCGTCCGTAGAAGAAATGCGGGAGCTGCAGCAAAGCTTCAGCCGCGGCTTTACCCATGGCTTTTTAGAGGGAACCAACAATAAAAAGCTGGTGGACGGCACATTCCCGAAAAGTCGGGGCGTATATCTTGGCACAGTAAAAAAAGTAATAAAGGATGCGGTGCTGTGCGAGCTGCAGGCGCCGATTAAGCGCGGAGACGGCATCGTATTCGATGCGGGAAACCCACAGGAGAAAGAAGAAGGCGGCCGCGTATATGATCTACGGCAAAAGGGCCGTAAAATCGAAGGAGAAATTACACAAGGGCTTGTGGAAATCGTTCCAGGACGCAATAATGTCAAGCTTGGGCGCGTGCATGTTGGCGATAAAATCTGGAAGACAAATGATCCGGAACTTGATCGCAAGTTGCGTAAGACATTTGATACCGACTATCCGTATGAGCTATTTCCGTTGGCTGTGCATGCAATGGGGCGCGTAGGTGAGCGGCTAACCTCTACTTGGCGGGATGTAAAAACCGGCGGTGAAGTATACATCGTCTCAGAGATGAATCTAGAAGCCGCCCAAAAACGTCCGTTGACGGCGGAGTATTTGCAGGAGCAATGGGGACGCCTTGGCGGTACCATTTACGAACTCGGAGAGCTTACGCTAGCACTCGAAGGCGATATTATTGTTCCGGTGAAAGAGTTAAACCGGATGCGCCGGGAAGCGGTAGAGCAGCTGATCACACTGCGTGAGCAGCCGCGCACATACAGCCGTAATAAACGAAAAGCAAGCGAAGCAAAGCCATCAGCAGCCGCAAAAAAAGCCAATGTCGATGTGCCGCAGCTGATCGCTCTATGCCGTACAATGGAGCAAATTCATGCGGCGGCTCAAACGGATGTTGACTATGTGTATGCTGATTTTGAGTTTACCCGCGATTATCCGCAGGCGGTGGAAGCGGCGCATCAGTACGGCAAGCATATTGCCCTGGCAACTCCGCGCGTGCATATGCCAGGAGAACAGGGAGTATTAAACGGCATGTTGCGGGCAAACCCTGATGCCATTCTCGTACGCAATACCGGTGCGCTGCAGTACTTTGTGCAAGCCGGTGTTCAGCTTCCATTGTTTGGGGATTTCTCGCTCAACATTGCCAACCATAAGGCGGCGGAGCTGTTCCTTGCGCACGGACTTGAAAAAGTGACACCGTCCTATGATCTTAATATTCAACAGATGGTCGACATGCTTGCAGCATCACCAACGGATCGCATCGAGTTGGTCATTCACCAGCACCTGCCGATGTTTCATACCGAGCATTGTGTCTACTGTACATTCCTAAGTGAAGGAACGGATTATACAAACTGCGGCCGTCCATGCGAAAGCCATCGCGTCTCTCTGCAGGATCGGATCGGTATGTCGCATCCGGTACGTGTGGACATTGGATGCCGCAACACAGTATATAATGCCATTGAACAGTCTGGTGCAGAGTACATCACTCATTTTCTCGACCTTGGCGTGCAGAACTATCGTGTAGAGTTTTTAGAAGAAGATGCTGCAAAGGTACGCGAGGTGCTTGCCCTTTATCGGGAAGCGCTCCACGGAAAGCGGACGGGTACAAGCGTGTGGCGCGCATTAAAAGCGACCAATCAGCTTGGTGTTACCCGCGGGCAATTAGTTAAATAGCATAACCATAAGGCGGGCTGTTCTGATACGACAGCCTGCTTTTTTTGTAAAAGGAGAGAAAAAACGTACGAAAAAAGACGAAGAAAAGCAAAAGCGGAAAGGAAACAGATTGTGCATTGTCGAAGAATTGTTCTATTATCTTTTTTTGAAATAAAGAAAGGAGGAAATGATAGAAAACGCTTTCTTTTTAAGTCTTTATAGAATTTTAGCATTATTTTTGGAAGGGAATTATGTTTCATCCTGGGTATTTAGGGCCTAATATTGTACTTCACAAAAAAAACAATACCTTCATCTAGTAAAAATAGCTAGAATAAGAGTGTAACCAAAGTTGTATACCGATACATACTTCGACATGAATCTAGTAAAAAATTAGCATGCTATGTGAAAGAAAACGGACAACTGTTTGGGATGGTGATAAGAAATGAAAAAACTAGCATTGGCCGCGCTCTTCTCCATGGTCATCGCGACGCCGGTGTCCGCCGCTTCGTATACGGTCAGCAAAGATGATACCTTGTACAAAGTTAGCCAGCGCTTTGGCGTTTCTGTTGCTGAACTTAAAAAGGTAAATAAGCTGACCACAGACAACATTAAATTGGGACAAGTTCTCAACATACCGACGACAAAGCCAACTTCACGCAGTGCAAGCACAACGTCTCGCCTGCAGACGTCAGCACCAAAACCTGCTGCGTCAAATTATGTTGCTGCAAACACAACAAAACTCAGCTCTACAGTGTCTGCAAAACCTGCCGCAGCTTCTACAACACCAAAGCAGGCGACGTTGAAGAACCCTCCTAAGGTTGCTGTCGTTCCAGAACGTACAGCAAAAACATCACGCGAGGCAGTCGGTACATATGATCCACGACAAATGAACGCTGTGATTGATAAGCTGATCGGCATCCCTTATAAATGGGGAGGAACGACGATAGAAGGCTTTGATTGCAGCGGCTTTACGGCATATGTATTCAATCAGATCGGCACATCCCTGCCTCGTACATCACAACAGCAATTTGATGCGGGACAAGCTGTGGATGAAGCGGATCTAAAGCCAGGCGATTTACTTTTCTTTGACTCAGAGAAAAAAGGCATGATTACTCATGTAGGCATCTATGTAGGCGACAACAAAATGGCACACGCCGCCTCGAAGAATGTCCGAGTGGATACGCTTGATTGGTACTACAAAAACTATCAATACTATGGAGCCAAGCGATTCTTCTAAGTGTATCGACTTTGGTATGAACTTTGGTATTTGCTAGATGGGAAAGCCCCATTCTTTCAACATGGATGTCATGTATGAAGGGATGGGGCTTTGTCGTAAGAAGAGAAAGGAGTCGCTTGAATTTTTAGAAAATATAGATTATATTGATGTTATATTTTGTACATAACATACTATCCGGTCAGTATGTTATAGGAGGGAGGAAAAGAGTTGAACTTCGATTACACAGACAAGGTACAAAAGCTGCGGCATGAACTCACTGAATTTATGCAAGAGATTGTCTATCCGAACGAGCGAACCTATGAACAGCAAGTACATGACGCCCAAAGCAGATGGATGATTCCGCCTGTGATGGAGGAGATGAAACAGCAGGCAAAGGCTGCTGGTCTATGGAATTTATTTTTGCCGGATAGCGAATATGGTGCAGGTCTGACAAATCTTGAATATGCTCCATTATGCGAGATTATGGGCCGTTCATTTATCGCACCGGAAATATTTAATTGTGCAGCACCAGATACGGGAAATATGGAGGTACTTGTTCGTTATGGCACACAGAAGCAGAAAGATAAATGGCTGATTCCACTCCTAGAAGGGGAAATTCGTTCCTGTTTTTCCATGACAGAGCCTGATGTCGCTTCTTCGGATGCTACGAACATCGAAACATCCATTGAATTAGACAAAGACGACTACATCATTACAGGGCGGAAGTGGTGGTCTTCCGGTGCAGGAGATCCGCGCTGCAAAATCGCAATTGTCATGGGTAAGACCGATGCGAAGGCTCCGCGCCACGAACAGCAATCCATGATTCTTGTGCCGCTTGATACACCTGGTGTTCATATTAAGAGAATGCTTCCGGTGTTTGGATACGACCATGCACCCCATGGACATGCAGAAATTGAATATGACGGTGTTCGCGTACCACAGGAGTCCATCATTTGGGAAGAGGGCAAGGGATTTGCAATTGCACAGGGACGATTAGGACCTGGCCGCATTCATCATTGTATGCGTTTGATTGGTGCGGCGGAGCGAGCACTTGAAGAATTATGTAAGCGTGTTCAAAAGCGGATTGCTTTTGGCAAAGCACTGGCGCAGCAAGGGGTGATTCAGGACTGGATTGCAACGTCCCGCATTGAGATTGAACAGGCGCGTCTGCTGACGCTAAAAGCAGCCTATATGATGGATACGGTTGGAAATAAAGTCGCTAAGGCGGAGATTGCCATGATTAAAGTGGTGGCACCTACGATGGCGCTGCAGGTACTGGATCGTGCCATTCAAGCATTGGGCGCCGCGGGTGTCAGTGACGACTTTCCGCTTGCCGCTCACTGGGCAAACGCACGTACGCTGCGCTTGGCGGATGGTCCGGATGAAGTACATAAAGCCTCCATCGCCAAAATGGAACTGAAAAAATATAAAGAGAGGAGCGGATCATATGAACATCAAACAACTTTTTGATCTTACAGGGAAAACAGCGATCATCACAGGCGGCGGACGAGGATTGGGCGCACAAATTGCCGAAGGATTCGCTGAAGCGGGAGCGAATCTTATCCTTTGCTCGCGTCGGGTCGAGTCATGTGAAGAGACAGCCGTACGCCTTCGCGAGAAGACTGGCGCACAGTGTATAGCTCTGCCATGCGATGTACGAAAGCCGGAAGATGTGCAGCGCGTGGTCGAGCAGGCGATTGAGCAATTCGGCCGCATCGACATCCTGGTCAATAACAGTGGTGCTTCGTGGGGAGCGCCTGCTGCGGACATGCCGCTTGAAGCATGGAATAAAGTCATGGACATTAACGTAACCGGTACTTTTTTGATGTCACAGGCTGTGGGACGGCTGATGATTGATCAAAAACAAGGAAAGATCATCAATATCGCTTCTGTAGCTGGGTTGTGTGGAACCGATCCGAAATTCATGGATGCGGTCGGATACAGCGCAAGCAAAGGAGCGGTAATCTCCTTCACAAAAGATCTGGCCGTAAAATGGGGCCGCTACAATATAAATGTCAATGCCATTGCCCCAGGGTTTTTTCCGACAAAAATGTCGCAGGAATTGCTTAACCGAGGAGGTAACCACATCCTTAGCTACACGCCGCTTGCCCGCTTTGGCACGGATCAAGATCTAAAAGGGAGTGCGGTATTCTTAGCTTCGGATGCGTCCAATTTTATTACCGGTTCGATTCTTACTGTGGATGGTGGTATGTCGGCTATGTAACGAGATGATGACAAGGAGGACGATAATGCGCATCGAAGACATTGAGAACATCTGTGTCATTGGAGCAGGAGCCATGGGACATCAGATTGCTATGCTGTGTGCGTTAGGCGGATTTCATACAATACTGCAGGATGTAGAGGAGACGGCATTGCAGAAAGCAGAATTTAAACTTCGCAGCATTATGGATACATGGAAAACTCTCCGTACAAGAGAAGGATGGAGCCTTTAGTCGACTTACTTATACCACGCATGTAGAAAAAGCGGTCGCAACGGCGGACTTTGTCATTGAAGCTATTGTAGAAAAGCTGGAAGCAAAACGCGCCGTATTTGAAAAAATTGATCAAATCGCTCCCTCCCATACGATTTTTGCTTCCAACAGTTCTACCATTGTTAATTCTCTGCTAGCAGGGGTGACTCTTCGTCCGGAGAAGGTATGCAATATGCATTTCTTTTTCCCGCCGCTCGTAATGGATTGTGTAGAGGTGGTAATGAGCGAGCGAACATCGACAGAGACGGCAGAGCTTACTATGGGTGTGTGCAAAAAAATCGGGCGGACCGGTGTGCTGCTGCAAAAAGAAATATCCGGCTTTGTTGCCAATCGAATTCTTGGCGCACTGCGTCGGGAAGCGATAGCACTGTATGAGGAAGGCATTGCCGATTTTGAAGACATCGATACCATTTGCAAAAAAGCGCTTAATCACCCGATGGGACCGTTTGAACTAATGGATTTGTCCGGTATTGATGTTTCCTACTATGTCTCTGTCCAGCGTTATGCAGAGACAGGGGATGAGGCCGATAAGCCCGCTGCCTGCATTGAAGAAAAAGTAAAGGCGGGAACATTGGGACGAAAAACTGGAAAAGGGTGGTATGAATACCCAGGCACTTAAAGGAGGACGCATAAAGGAGGTTTCACCTATTATGGCAAAGCAAGAAGAAATACAGCGTGATACCATTCCGGTTCGTAGGGGCGAGGAGCTGGATTGTTGAGCTGCATAATGTTCCGTATCAGGAGACAGGGCTTACCGCAATCAGTCAGCCGGACGGCTTCATGGAACGTCAGGTGCATGGGTGGATCAAGCGGTATAAACAAGCGAAAACCGCCGACATCCCAGAAGCAGAGCAACTCATGACCTGGTTGGCTGTTCACTGCCGACATCTCCTGCACCGACAGTCATTCATTACGACTATAAGCTCAATAAGGTGATGTTTTCAGCAGATAATCTGACCAAGGTGATAGGCGTGTTCGATTGGGAAATGGCAACGATCGGTGACCCACTGGCCGATCTTGGTGATGCGCTCAGCTATTGGATGCAAGCGGATGATCCGCCTGAGCTTGTACGCGGATTAGGCCACGTATCGCTTACCGTGCAGCCGGGCTTTATGACGCGCGATGAATTTGTGGCAGCGTATGCGAAAAGAGCAACCATGATGTGTCCTCTCTTTCTTTTTACCTTACCTTTGCCTACTTCAAATTGGCTGTAATCTGTCAGCAAATTTATTATCGTTGGAAAATGGGGCAGACAAAAGATGAACGCTTTGCTCATATGGATCGCTTCGTCCATATTTTGATCACACATGCGCTCCGGCAGACCAAACACCAAAAAAGCTAGGAAGACCAGTCTATCCGCTATTGTGGATCGTGTTAAACGCATGATTAATGCAGCCGAGTTTAAAGTATGGCCTTCTGAAGTGGAATCGATTCTCTATTGTATTAGGATGGAGAAAGAGAGGGAGAGGGGGACACCACGACTATGAAAGAGAAAATTCTACAACAGAGTATTGCCTTATTCGAGAGGAATGGTTTTAGTGAGACATCCATTCAGGATATCGTCACAACGCTTCAAGTAACGAAAGGAACATTTTATTATTACTTTACCAGCAAGGAACAGTTGTTAACACAGATTCATCTGCAATATATTGATTCCATCTTAGAGAAGCAGCGCCACATTATTGATGACCCGGACAAAACCTGGAAAGAGAAGCTATTTGATGTCGTACACATGCTCATTCAACAGATCGAAGCACAAGGAGCCAGCGCACGAATTTTCTTCCGTGAATTAATTAACATCAAAGGGGCATTCTTAGATGAGCTTTTAACAAAGCGCGATCAATTTCGCTTTACCTTCCAATATTTGATTGAACAAGGAATTGAGAACGGAGAATTCCGCAGTGATTTGCCTGCTGATATGATGACATTCGCGGTGCTTGGCGCCTGTAATTGGAGTTATATGTGGTTTAAACCAGAAGGGCCTGTCCCTGATAGCGAGGTAGCCCATACATTTGTTGAGATGTTTTTGAACGGAATGAAGAAGTGAAAGCGGCCTACGGGCTGCTTTCTTTGTTTTGTCACTTGTTTTTCATTGTGATGTAGACACAGAGAAGGTATGATTAAAGGGGAAATTTTTTAGTGCACTCGGCATAGATAGAAGAAGGGGGAAAGCAGGCGTTATGAGCAAAAACATTGTTCTGTTGGGAGCTGGATATGGAGGCATTTCTTTTTTAAATACGGTGCTGCCGCATATCCAGCCCGACGTTCGAATTTCCGTTATTGACAGGCTTTCATATCATACCATTAAACCGGAATATTACGCGTTGGCCAGCGGATCGTTGAATGAAACAAAAATCAAAGCAGCTTTTCCCGTGCATAGTCAAATAGAGTATATTCAGGATGAAATTGAAGACATTCAAGTTTCTTTTCATAAAGTCATATGCAAAGGACGGGAAGTTCCATTCGATCAGTTGATTGTAGCATTAGGCTGTGTCGATAATCATTTTAATGTTCCTTGGGCGGCAGAGTATGCTGAGAGCATTCAATCGTTTGGTAAAGCGATGAAAACACGCAAACGAATCGATGAATTGCCTGAGGGGAGTCAAGTCGTTATTATCGGGGGCGGATTGTCCGGAATCGAGTTCGCTAGCGATTTGCGCGAGCAGCACCCTGCGCTGCGAATTATGCTGATCGAGCGATCGGAAGAAGTTCTGTCGACACTGCCGGATCGCATTCGCGCCTATGTGCGTCAATATTTAGATGATCATGGGATTGATGTGTTAACTAATATTAGTGTAACGATGGTGGACGAGAAAGCCGTATATTACGGATTGGCGCGTACAAGCGTGCCATATGATGTATGCGTATGGACCGCTGGCATTATGCCAAATCCAATTGCCAATCCACTGCTTGCCTACAGTAACGCAGATCGAATGAATCGTATTGCGGTAAAAGAAAATTATGAGCTGCCGTATTACAACGATATTTTTGTTGTCGGTGATTGTGCTAGCTCTGAATTCGCACCTAGCGCACAATTGGCCCATATTCAAGGCAAGCAGCTTGGTGACTACTTTCTCTCGGTATGGCAGGGACATGAATACCGCCCTGAGCCGATCAAGCTTAAAGGAATACTTGGCTATCTCGGCAAAAAGACGGGTTTTGGACTCGTAGGCGATAACGTTATGCTTGGAAAAGTGCCGAATGTGATTAAATCAGGTGTTCTTTGGATGCATAAGCATCATATGGGCTAGAAATAAAATCTATGGAGTAAGCAAAAGGAGCTTGGGTATGCAAGCTCCTTTTGCTTGTTATTTTTATTGTGTTGTACAGTATTCTTCAATACCGTCCGCAATCGCCTGTGCGACACGTTCTTGGAATGCCGGCGTCTGCATTGTTTTGTTTTCATACGAGTTGCTAATAAATCCGATTTCAAGTAATACGGCTGGCATGTCTGTATTTTTTAGCACGTATAAGTTGCGTGAATCCATGCCGCGATCCTTGAATCCTGTTGCCTTTACCACATGCTTATGTATGGTTTCTGATAGTTTTTTGCTCTGCTCTGATTCATAATGGTACGTCTCAGTTCCGTTCGCGGATGGCGGCCCGGAATTAAAGTGAATAGACACGAAGAGATCCGCATTGTTTTCATTAGCGATCCTTGTTTTCTCTGACAGCTCCTGTTTACGCGTTTCATTAGTTAATCGCTGATCTAATGCCTCATCTCTTGTCTTCACAACATGTATTCGTTCTTTTTGCTCCAGTTTTTTAGCTGCCAGATTTGATAATGCAAGCGTCATATCCTTCTCTGTATTTTGCTCTGTTCCAGAAGCTCCTTGGTCAATGCCGCCATGTCCCGCATCAATGATAACGGTAGGCTTTTTATTGTCCGAAGGCGACAAGGACGTACCCAATGTAACATAGTCGCTCTTTACATAGCCGGTCTTGTCATTGTGTGTAACCTTATACCATCCAGCTTGCTCGGATAGGACATGAAGAGAAGTGCCATCTGCCAGCCTATCCATACTCTCTGCTTCTAAGGTAGGCGCGACCCTCATATGTAATGCGGTCTCTACATTGACCTCTCCAGTCATAGGAAATGCAGCGGCTTGGACTGTCTGTGCAGTAAACCCGCTGGCGGTGAGGAGGAGGGCAAAGATAAATATACGTATCAATCGCAACAATATTGAGCCTCCTTTCCATATCGAGTTGAGAATTATTCGAACGATTCCTACATCTTACTAAAGAGTGCTTGGTTTTTAAACAGCTAGAAGCAAAGACAGGACTTATCGCAGAGAAAAAAATGGATAGATGGATAAGCCTGGAACTATGGCCGTATTATATAAGCCGCAAATTGATTTATATACCTTGACATGTGTAAAAACTTAAAAACGTGCCACGAACTGCCGATTACTTGTATGACAGTGAACGTGAATGGATTGCTCAACATAGAAAAAGAGAGGGAAAAGCATGAAAAAGAAGAAGCTCATTACATTCTATGCCGTTCTTTTTCTTATCGGAATAAATGCGGTGCTGTGGACGTATATGTGGCAGGAATTTCAACGGGCGCAATTCATTACTCAGGCAATTGCCGCAAAACAGCCAGCGCAACAGACGGAGGCTGCTAGTCCAGTAAAGTCGCAGGAGCAAATACAGAAGAAGACGGAAGCGAAGCGAGAATCCGTAATGGCGCCGGTCTCACATTCTACACCAGCAGCTTCTGCCGATGTAGAGAGAGGAGCAATGTCTAAAGAAGCGCAACGGCTGTTGTCATATGAACAACAGCTTCAGAAAATCGAGAATAGCGAAGGGCAGCGGGATGAGTACGCCTCATTGGTAGAGGATCAAATTCTAAATGGACAGCGCGGTAAAAAAATTGATTATACGGTGTTAAAGGATGCGGGGGGAGCATTCCGTACGATCTCCAATCAGATCCAGGCACTTATTGTACCAAGAGAAATGTCTGATCAAAGTAAACATGCTGCATACCAAGCAAAAACAATGTTCAGTGAAGCATACTGGCACAAAGCAGAAGCGATGGCGCTGCTTGCAAATTATCTGGATACAGGCGAAGCGGATTGGATGATAAAATACGAGCGAAAAATTAAAAAAAGCGAAAAGTACATACAGGATGGGATAAATGTGCTGCATAATCAAGAGAGGAATCTCCGTATCCCGTCAACTGAATCGGTCTATCAAAAAAAAGAGTAGCGCCCTAAGATAAGCAGGGCGCTGCATAAGATTAGACTTCTTTATGGTGTTTTGCTAACAACGCTGCGAGTGCCTGTTGATACTCTTCTTGAAGCGTGGCGACGACTTCTGCGGTCGGCAGGATCTGTTTAATAGTACCGACACCCTGTCCTGCTGACCAAATATCCTTCCATGCCCTCGCTTCGGAGACATTTAATGCAGAGAAATCAATCGTTTCCTTCTTTACAAGCTGCTCGGGGTTGATGCCAGCTTTTTGGATACTAGGTACAAGATAATTGGCCGGTACACCACTGAAAGCATCCGTATAGATCAAGTCTTCTAGGGTTGATTCAATCAGCATTTCCTTATAATCATTACCGGCCGCACTCTCAATCGTTGCGATGAAGCGGGTACCCATATAGGAGAGATCGGCTCCTAATGCCTCGGCTGCCGCAATATCCTGTCCATTGGAGATTGATCCTGCTAAAATCGTAAGTCCATCCCAGAACTCCTTAACAGCGCGGATAAAAGCGAATGGATTCAATGTTCCCGCATGTCCGCCAGCGCCGCCACATACAAGAATTAAGCCGTCCACTCCCGTCTGTGCGGCTTTTCTCGCATGTATTAGATTACTTACGTCAGAGAACACCAGCCCGCCGTATTCATGCACGATCTCGACGACAGGGCCTGGAGCACCTAGAGAAGTAATCACAATAGGGGGCTTATGCTTCTTAATTAGCTCAACATCAGCGTCATAGCGCATATTCGTGCGGTGTACAATCAAATTTACAGCCCACGGAGCGACTGGCCGCTCAGGATCGGTAAAACGGGCCTGTTCTAATTCGTCTGCAATTTGCTTCATCCATTCATCTAATGTTTCGGATGTGCGGGCATTCAGGAGGGGAAATGAGCCGATAATCCCGGCTTTACAGGATTCAATCACAAGGTTAGGGCCAGAGACAAGAAACATGGGAGCTGCGATAACAGGAAGTGTAAGCTGATTTTTAATTTGGGGCGGTAAGCTTTTTAACAATGATTTCACCCTTTCAAATATATGTAATTGTACAGTTGAGAAGTGCAAGTCATATTAATTGAAAACTAGTATCGAATTATGTGAAATTATCTTTCTTTTTAAAATATACTAGGTATCAGTGAGATGTAAAGTGTGTGTTGGCGGATTGATCAAGCGTGTACATAGATAAATACAAAAGCAGCGGACATGAAGTTCTTGTAAAATGATAATCGTAGCTGCAATGAGTAATAGAATCTGCGATGTGTATGATACAAAGTTATAAGAATCAGCTACATATTTTTATTTCATCTCAAAATGTTAATAAATCTTATATTATGAGATTTATTCTATCTACGTCCGATAATATATATTATGTTAACTAAAATGAGGTTTATGTTTGTTTCAGTCTCACTTATAGGCTGTTGCAGTTAAAATTATAAGGACGTCCCCTGTTGTTACAGGACGTCCTTGATATTTATAGTCTCTACGAAATCGTCTAATAACTACTATACTTTTTAAAATTCTTTTTAAAAAAGTTTTTCTAGATTCTCTGCATGCAATAGTTCCGCCTTGGCTTCGGTTAGGTCTTCTGCAGATATATCCAACATGAATAGCTGTTATATGAATTTCTCCTGTACTAGAATCAATGCGATAAGAAGCATTGGGTTGCTCCAATTGTAGCTATTCAGTCTGTATGTAACTTCCTTTACAGTATAGTTACTGATTATATATTTTATAGAATTGGATTATGGCATTAATGTTGGATCAGCTCCAAACCATGTTTGAATATCATTTTCCGTAGTATATGGTTGAATCCAACAAACTCCAAAAGAAAATATTCTATCTTCTGTTGTTTCATACGTTTCATATTCAATACCATTACTTAAATAATCCCCATTATAATCATACCCCAGATATTGATAAATAGGGTCATAGAATTCACCTTCTGCACCTATTGTAAGCTTAATATCATCCTGATAAAAAGAAATTGCTTCAAGTCTTTCACCACTTTCAAAATCTCCTTTTACATCAAGAGAAGGTATAAAGCATTTTATTGTTTGCCCTTTAAATTCCTTTTTATATTCATATTGAATTGAAAACCTTCCATTCACATCTGGACACAATGTTTCAATTCCATCTAGTTTTATTGCTGTGTATTCAATTTCTTTTTCATTAACAACTAATCTTATACGCCCTAAAGGAGTATCTAACATAAATATCCTCCATTCGTAAAACAGATCACAAGTCCGTGATCGCGATGTAAAAGTACGGTAAGCTTTCGGTATCCGTGGGCATATCCGTCACCGGATAAAGCTTCCATGAGCTATTCCTTGATCTGTTCGCCTGAAATCCTCCCCCTCTGGTGACTATCAGTGTAATTCAAATCCACTCTTAGTGTCCAACTCCTCTACGCGGCTAAAGAGAAAGTATATCCTTTACTTTACTTTACTTCTCTTCTTTCGCACTTACAGAAAAGGGCCTATCCGTGGTTTTATGTAACACAATCATGGATAGGCTCTTTAGGCAGTTTTGTATTCATACTTAATGGATCAGTTTCTTGATTTCCTCTGCTGGTAAATCGGATACTTTCGAAAGTATTTCTACATCTCGAACCTCTAATACGACTAGTTTTTTGATAAGTTCTAGCTTTCCCTCCCGTTTCCCTTCTTCTTGTATTTGTATAGGTATACGCTGTACAAAAATATGCACGAGCCATGATCAAAATAACGGACGTTTCTAACAAGCCTAGGTTATGTTATTGATATGTGTTACTGTCTACGAAGCTGTTCAATTTCTTCCTTTGTAAGCTCCGTTAGCTCGGCTATGGTTTCGTTATCCATTCCTTTTTGTATCATACTCAAAGCCACTTTCATGACGCCTTTTTTCTCTCCCTTTTTCTCACCTTGTTTTTCGGCTCTTCGTAAAGCTGAGAGCTCATCCAATAATGTCTTCCGACGTGCTTCATAAGCAAGTAAAACCTCCGGGTCCTGACTGACTCGATCCCACTCATCTATCGCTTTTTTCAAGGCTTGATCTTCCTGCATCGCGATCTCCTCCAATACTTGCGTAATTTCTGAGTCTTCCGAGGCCTCCAACAGAAGCAGCCACCGTACTAATTGATTTTCTCGCGGATTCACTTCTCCTCGACGCCATTGAATCAATAACTTAGGTAGCTCCATAAAGTGAATTTCCAACATATCGGTTAACCGAAACTTTTGTTCCGTTTCGTATAATTGAAATACAGAATGGTATCCTGGTGTATGCGATAGGTAGCGAAAATCGACGATATTAATGGTAATGGTTCGGCAAAGCTCCCCATAATCCATTCCCTCTTTCATCTGGCTGGTATACATACGAGACCAGTAGTACAAGGTTCTTTTTTCCATGTCATGCTTATTGTTGAGTTGAATTTCGATATTGATCCTACTACCATCTTTCAACTGTGCATGTACATCTAAAATGGATTTCTTATCTTCAACGTTCTCTTTATTAAACTGGGGATCGAGCAGGGTAACTTCTGTAATTTTTTGATCATCCGGCAAACGAAGGGCTGCATTTAAAAAAGCGGCTAGGATGGATTCATTTCCGTGTGTGCCGAACAGAGCTTTGAATGCGAAATCGACGCGCAAGTCCAATCTTTTTCTCATAACATCCCCCGTACTTTTCATTTTCTTCTATTCTTTAGTATATCATGATCATGTTGGACCTGCATGTTTTGAGTTCTTTATTGACAGTATGTAACCAGCATTTCTTGACCAAAATAAAAAACAGTTATGTTCACATTACAACAGAACATAACTACAAGGGACATGATCCATAAATCTCAGGGACGTAACGATAATTATGTCACCATCCCCATAAGTCTGATTTTCCTCAAACCGAATATATATTATGTTAACTAAGAAGAAATCTGATCTAAGCTTTGATAAGATCATGATTAGAAATGTTGAGTGACACAAAAGTTATGACAATATTCCTCCCCTAACTGTA
The DNA here is from genome assembly GCF_041379945.2 of Aneurinibacillus sp. REN35. Classification (NCBI taxonomy): domain Bacteria; kingdom Bacillati; phylum Bacillota; class Bacilli; order Caryophanales; family Paenibacillaceae; genus Aneurinibacillus; species Aneurinibacillus baijiui. The sequence continues at coordinate 397,663 of NZ_JBFTXJ020000002.1, forward strand.
TTCGGTACTTTCAAAAAGTCCCTTGCCGAAAGTTCTAATTGTTCATATCATAAAGGCTCCTTATTTACATTAATGATTTCAAAAACTGCCTGTTCAGCTGACTGAAGTGCACCTTCAAGATGTCCGCCATATTGTGAATTCGTTTCAGTACCAGCGAAAATAATTTTCTTTCCCCATACCCCTACTATTGGTGGTTGACCATAGCTTGGGTAATTTTTAAGCGGATCGAGGTCTTCCTCAACAGCCGTTTCAGAATCTTTGGCCCAATCCTTGTAAAGAATAGCACTTGCGTTTTGAGCCGAGGGTCCAAAGAGTCTCACCAATTGGTCAATGACCATTTTTAAAATTGTATCTTCACCCAGTTCTCGGCGCACTTTTGCGGGTATTCCAAAGAAACCAAATAATGCCCCAGAGCCTGTATCAGGAGAAGCATCATGGATTTCTTGTAAGGGTCCAACCCAGCTAGATACCAATCCAGAGAGTCCTGTTTCCCTCCAAAAAGGACGTTCATAAATGGCAACCACCTTGGCATGACCTGCCATCCACGTAGGTTTGTTTACAAGGTCAGTAATCAGATTTGAAGGAGGAGAAGGAGTAAACTCAATATGACGCACTATCATTCGAGGCGGTAATGCTAGGATAACAGCATCCGCAAGAACTTTTTTTCTCTTTCCATCAGCAGAGTCTGCTTCAACCGTAATAGCACCCGCTTTATCTAGTCGAATTGCCGTAACTCGTGTATGTAACTCGACTACCCCTGAGGGAATAGTATCTGCGATAGCATCAATAAGAGACTGCACACCTCCTATGAACCGAACGGACCTTAGATCAGAGCTTTCTGGCTGCACATAACGCTCGGGTGCCTCGTTTTGGAAACGTTCTAAAAGCATTGCCCCTTGGGTATACTGGTCGAACGTTCCTACATTCAGTTCTTCCACAAGATTGGTAATCGTCTTCTCATACTGTGGCCAGAACCATGTAGGCCCGAGGTCAAATCTGCCTAAGTCAGGTCTGTTTGGATCAGAAGTACTCAAGACCCTGCCGCCAATCCTATCCCTAGCTTCTAGAACAATACATTTAATTCCCTGTGCTGTAAGTAAAGATGCAGCCCATAGACCGCTTAAACCAGCGCCAACAATGACTATGGGATTTTTCATATTCCATCCTCTTTCTGACCGTATGTATGCCATGTACTTGTGAAATAGTTTTCCCTTTATAACAAAATATGATTCCTATATTCGGTCCATATCAGCAAACGCCGCTTCAACCGCCGACCAGTTGTGTCGTCGCTTCTACTATCCTAGATTCCCTTACGCCCACCCCCTTCTCCATTCATTCGAACTTGCGCAACCGCACGTAACCTACATGTCAATCATGGTTGATAGACTTTCTTTTCTATTGAGCCAATAATAAGCGTTACGACTTGGTCATCGGCTTACCGAGGAGCCTCTTGGATATGCTATCGCCTTCCTAATTAATCATTAATTAAGATCAAATCGGACATTCGAAACTTTCCACATGTTTTTATCTTTCGTTAAGGTTATATAGCTAGTAGCCATAACACCCTCACTAGCATAGTATGGGAAATGTTGCGTGATATAAATTTTTTTCTTATCTTTAGAATAAGATATTTTTGCTTTTTTATCATTTGCCCAATGAGCAACATAATAAAAGTCAGCACCAGCTTCGTACATATCAAGAATATGTTGTATAGCTTTTGAAGTATAATACGGAGCTAGTATTTTCTTAAAAGAGGTCGGATTGGCGGGATCAGCTTTATCTTGCGCCTTTTCGATTTTCTTTAAATAGTTAATGACTTGCTTCGATGTCATTATCGTGTCTTTCTTTTGTGTGATTGATGTAGCTTCTACAGGCAACACGTTGAACGAAGGTGTGATAGAAATGCTTAATGCAAGTATAGAAACATAAGCAAGCTTTTTAAACATACAGTCCCCCCTCTTATACCTTTTTAACAAATTGAGATTTTAATTTCATGGCTCCAAAACCATCGATTTTGCAATCAATATCATGATCGCCATCAACCAAACGTATATTTTTTACTTTTGTACCTATTTTTATGACCAGCGAACTTCCTTTTACCTTAAGGTCTTTGATGACTGTTACAGAATCACCATCATTTAAAATATGTCCATTTGCATCTTTGATAACCTTTTTATCCACACTATTTTCCATTTCTGATTCTAAAGTCCATTCATGAGCACATTCTGGGCAAACAAAAAGACTTCCATCTTCGTATGTGTACTCTGAATTACATTTTGGGCAATTTGGCAAATCCAACATATTTCCATTCCTCCATTTATTATTTTTAATTCTAAGGTATGAGTGCTTTTCATAATTATTATTTTTTACATATCCAACTCCCTTTTTCTTATCATTTATTTCGTTTTTTCTTTTGATGATTGAGAAAAATGTGCACACTCATGAAAAGCATAGTGTTTGCAGCCTACACATTTATTTATTTCAATCTGAGCAAGTGCATAATTAATTGCTTCTCCTGTATGATTGAAGAAGTGTTTTTTTTCAATTTCATCATATAGACCCGTTTTTTTAAATGTTTCTTCTAATTCAGAAGCAACCCCGGAAATTAAAAGCAGCCCACCATAGTTTTTAAAATAATGGACAATATTCTTAAAATAAGATTCCCCTGTTGTATCCATAAACGGAACTTTTCCCATACGTAAAATCAAGACTTTTGGTTTGTAATGAATTGTTCTCATAATATTTTGTTCAAAGGTTTGAGCAGCTCCAAAGAAAAGTGGACCTTCTATTGTATAAATACTAATTTGAGGACAGTCATGGGTTTTATTCACTACATGAGGCACAACTTTCTCATGTTTTTGAGTATGATCAGGAAGTACCTTAGCAATCACAAGCATTTCACTCATGCGTTTTGCGAACAAAATAACAGCTAATATAAGTCCTACTTCTACAGCTGTAGTTAAGCTGGTGAAAACAGTAAAAAAGAATGTTACAAGTAATACAAGGGAGTCTCCTGTCTTCATTCTAAGTACATGAATAAAATGTTTCCGTTCACTCATATTCCAGGCTACAATCATTAAAATCGGAGCTATACTAGCAAGCGGAATAACAGAAGCATAAGGGGCGAAAAGCAATAGGGTTAGTAAAACAAATATACCATGTATAACCCCAGACAACGGTGAAATAGCTCCGCTCTTAATGTTCGTTGCCGTCCGGGCAATCGCTCCAGTTGCCGGAATTCCTCCGAATAAGGGTGTAATAATATTAGCAATCCCCTGACCTATTAGTTCTCGATTGCTGTTGTGTTTACTGTTCGTCATTCCGTCGGCCACGACAGCAGACAAGAGAGATTCAATGTATCCTAATACAGCAATAACGAACGCAGGAGCGAGCAACTTCTTACTATGTTCCCATGTCATATCTGGCACATGAAAATGAGGAAGTGTGCTGGGAATGGCACCAAAAGCAGTGCCGATAGTAGAGACCTGTCCTGAAAAAAAGAAGGAGGCAATTACACTTGAGGCAACCAATCCAACTAGTGAACCGGGTACTTTCGGAAATAGTTTGGGTGTTACTAAAATAACGAAAAGACAAATCAGCGCGGTGACAACACTGTACACATTAATAGTGTTGATATGAATCATAATCTCTCTAATGTTTGCGAGGAATCCCTCATGTTTTTTTATGTCGGTAAGGCCTAGAAAGTTAGCAATTTGCCCTGTGAAAATAATGACAGCGATACCTGATGTAAACCCGACAGTTACAGGATGCGGAATAAATCTAATTAAAGAACCAAGTCTAAAAATCCCCATAAGACACAGCATGATTCCCGCCAATAAACCTGCAAGTAGTAAATCTTCATAGCCATAAGTAATCACAATCCCGAAAAGGATAGGGACAAAAGCTCCCGTAGGACCCCCGATTTGATATTTTGATCCCCCAAATAACGAAATCAAAATTCCTGCAATACAGGTGGTGTAAATTCCATACTCGGGCTTCACACCGGAGGCGATCGCAAAAGCCATAGCAAGCGGAATAGCGATGACGCCGACAATCATACCTGAAAGGAGATCTTTTTGAAAATGTTCAAGAGAATATCCTTGAAACCTCCCCGTAAATAAACTTCTCACGATATAACCCTTCTTTTCTTTTTGTATGGTCCCACTATTTATTTTGCGTTTATGTCTTCTTCATCCAGTTCTTCCAACATGGAAATAGTATCAATTAAATGGTTATTAAAAATCTCTCGTGCAACAGCGAGTAATTTTGTAATCAACGGATCTCGAAGAGAGTACATTACTCGTTTTCCGTCTTTGGTTCCAACCACAATATTTTTAGCACGCAGAACACTTAATTGCTGAGAAACTGCAGAGCCTTCACTATTAAGACTACTTTGTATTTCGTTTACACTTTTTTCACCTTCCGCCAATAATTCGAGAATACGTATTCGTAACGGATGTGATAAAGCTTTAAAAAAGTCTGCTTTAAATTGCTTCATGTCGTTACCCACTGCAATCCTCCATCATTTTTAATGTGATTAGTTCCTTACATAAGTATTATATACATATTCAAATATTTGAATGTGTATATAATACTGCTTTTCCCAAAAATTTTCAATATAAAGTATGAACTGTATATAGTATTTATTGGTTTCACCTTATCTTTTTCGCCTCTCTTTATATTCGAGCGAAGAGAAAAAGTCCTGCTTTACATAAAGAAGAGTTGATTTACCTTTAAAACAGTAAATCAACTCTTCTTTTCTTAATTCTTTATATGTAAGCATCTGTCGCTTATTCTATATCTGCTTTTTTGATCCATGTAGCAACAATGAATCCTGCCCCCTCCTCCTTTTTATTACGTAAGCGATCCTCCTCAAGCATATAAGCTTGTTCTTTCGTAACAAATTCATCAGGAGCTGTGTATAGTCCGAATTTAATGCTAGAAGGCTCTTTGGCGTAGAGCGATTTTATCTCCTGTACTGTAAAAAAACGCGCATTGGAAAATACACTGTCCTCTTTCTCTTTCCCTCGCTTTTCATACATAGCAGCCCATGCGCTTTGCTTGCCAATCAGTCCTATCACAAGCCTCCCGCCAGGCTTTATTACTCTCATTGCTTCAGATAGCGCCTCTTCTGGGGAATCAACAAATTCAAGAACAATCGTAGAAACCGCAAGATCGAATGTATGGTCAGCGAACGGAAGATGATGAATATCTCCGTCTATGAAAGTGATAGGTTGTGAAGCTTTTTCGGCTTTCTCCCTTGCCTTTTCTAACATAGCTCTGGAAATGTCAATCCCTGTCACATCGACTCCCTTTGAGGCAAGCAGCAGAGAGTAGATCCCGGTGCCACAACCTATATCTAGAGCCTTTTCACCAGGTTTCGGCTTTAACGCTTCCATCATGATTTGTTTTTCCACAGCATCAACAAAAGAACCGAGCGGTGTAGCACACCACTCATCGTATGTTTCGGCAGAATGATCGAATAAAGCCATGTCTTTCTCCATCCTTCCTTTTTTAGCGATGATTTTACTTAGTATGGCGCCGGATGACAACCGGTATAAGAAGTAATGATAGGATACCTCCGATAAGCGATAGCGTTGCATAGCTAAAATGAGCTACAACCATACCGGATAACGCTCCGCCCGCTGCCCCTGCCAAAGCAATTAAGACATCAACAGACCCTTGCGTTTTTGCGCGAGTGGAAGGGTCCGTCGCATCGATGATGAGCGCTGTACCGCTAATTAAGCCGAAGTTCCAACCAAGCCCAAGCAATGCGAGGGCAATAGTGAGTAACAGTGTGGAATCAGCAGGTGCAAAAGCAGCCAGAAGACTAGAAGCAAGCAGTATGGCGCCGGAAGCGATGGCCATTGTCGTACGTCCAATCTTATCTACGAGGAGGCCGGTCACAAGAGATGGCAGGTACATGGCTCCTATGTGGAAACCAATTACCAGTCCGATCTCTGTTAAGCCGTGTCCGTGATGTCCCATATGTATAGGTGTCATGGTCATAATGGCAACCATAACGATTTGCGTTAAGACCATTACTGTAGTTCCGATAACAATTCCTCGTTTGTTTATGGCTGATGTGCTAGGAATCTTATCTGAAAGTATAGCATTGTTTGTCTTCTTCACATCTGCGATTGCCTTTGCGACAATGAAAGGGTCAGGACGAAGGAAAGCGAGCAGTACCAAACCAGCAAGGATATAGGCTGCGGCGGCCAGAATGAACGGACCCGATAAGGCGGGAAAACCTAGCGACACAGCGAATTTTCCCATGACATCAACTAAGTTTGGACCTGCCACAGCGCCGAATGTGGTTGATACCATCGCAATACTGATTGCGGTTGCTCGCTGGGTAGAATTCGCTAAGTCTGTGCCTGCATAACGCGCTTGTAAGTTGGTAGCCGCTCCAGCCCCATAGATTAGCAGGGAAGCGAAAAGAAGAACAATATTAGCTGTTACTGCGGAGATCACGACCCCGATTGCGCCAATACCGCCAGCCAGAAATCCTGTTGCGAGTCCGAATCGGCGTCCAAAACCCTGAGAGAGACGCCCTACAAGTAGCGCTGCCCCGGCAGACCCTAACGTAAGCAGTGCGGCGGGGACTCCTGCAAAACTATCTAAACCTAACATCTCTTGTGCAAGAAGTGCTCCGACGGTTACGCCTGCTGCAAGTCCTGCACCGCCGAAAATTTGTGAAATGACAACGATGAGTAATGTTCGTCGATACAACTGTCTTTGCTTTTCTGGGGAATCAATGTAGCTTTGTAGCCAGGTTGGCTGAGATGTAGGTGCTTGTAAATCATTAGTTTTATGTAACATCACCACAGTACCTTTCCAACAAACTGAATTTTATATGATGGCTTCCTCACTTCTTGATTTCTTTGAATACATAGTGTATAGCAAGCTTCTTCATTTCCCACCTCCCTATTCAGTCTTAATCGAAAACATACAATAAAACCTTGAGGTGAACTTTCCTCAAGGCTTGCTTGGTCATGGTCTGTTTTTTGGTTGTTTTTTCATTTCCTTTTACTTGATGATATGATAAATTACGGGTTGTATTATTCTGTATAGAAACAGTATAAACAAGGAGGAGGCAGAACGCTATAGAGAAGGCAGAATCAATGCCGAGCAGATGCACTCCCAGATATTCTGCAACGTATAAGGATTTCTATTCTGTATTGATCGTAAACGATCATAATAAGCTAAAGACAGCGACCCCTGTGATCACAAGCTGGCTGATCAGTAAAAACAGGAGCAGAAGGCGCAGTCGGCGATCATTGGGACTTTTTCTTAATTTAAATACAATGAACAGCATGATGATAAAAATAAGCACATCAAACGCGACAAGCATAAAAAATTCATTTAGCATGGATTTTTCTCCTGATTGTGTAGTAAGTACAATACCTATAATAGTACCTATTTATGCCCCGTATACGCAACAGTAAATCCGTATGCAAAAAAATAAGCCCTACAGTGAGGACTTATGCGATAGTATAGTTACATTATTCGCCAAGATCTATGTTATGGTAGACCTGCTGCACATCTTCTAAATCTTCTAATGCATCAATCATCTTCTCAAATTGTACTTGTGCGTCTTCTGGAAGTGACAGTTCATTTTGCGCAAGCATTGTGAGTTCTGCAACGGTAAAATCAGTAACGCCCGCTTCTTTGAAGGCTTCTTGCACCGCATGGAACTGATCCGGTTCAGCATATACAATGACAGAACCCTCTTCTTCTAAAATGTCGCGTACATCAAGATCGGCTTCCATTAAGATTTCGAGCGCTTCCTCGGCTGTTTTTCCTTCAAGACCAATAACGGCTGTAGTATCGAACATATACGCTACAGAGCCATTTACACCCATATTGCCGCCGTTCTTACTGAAGGCAGCGCGTACATCGGAGGCCGTGCGGTTCACGTTATTTGTCAGTGTATCTACGATAACCATTGACCCGTTTGGACCGAAGCCTTCATAGCGGCGCTCATCGTAGTTTTCTTCTGATCCGCCTTTTGCTTTTTCAATCGCACGGTCAATGATTGCTTTTGGCACACTGTATGTTTTTGCGCGTTCAAGTACCACTTTAAGCGCCTGGTTGGATTCTGGATCTGGCTCACCTTTCTTGGCGGCCACATAAATTTCTTTGCCGAACCTTGCATATATACGACTCGTATTTGCGTCTTTTGACGCTTTCTTCTCTTTAATATTATTCCACTTACGACCCATACTATTTCACTCTCTTTCAGCTACATAAGATTATTAGTAGGTTATATTATACCTCAATTGTATAATTTGTTGCGAGTGGTATCACCAAAAAAAGATGGGCAGCTCTACAGTATCACCCGGCTCCAACGAGCGATGCTTACAAATAAAGCTCGTCCTTTGAAATCCAGAAGAAAAATAACCAATGAACCACAAATAGAATCGTCTCCCATGTCCGTGCTTCTGAAAGAAAAACAGGGAGGAAAAGCAAGCAGGCGAAATGAATCAGCAGCACATAGACAATAGACAGGAGACGTTTGATATTTTCGCTTTTGGTTGGCTGCTCCGGCAGCTCCTTAATTGATATTTTCCCTTTTTTATGGCTTTGAATATAGCTGATGATTTGTCGCCATTTTTTGCTTGAGAAGTATGTTAGAATGCTTAGTGTTTGCGGTCGCTTGCTTCCATAATGAATGAAGGCACTTCCACCGCGAAAGGAGATGGAGAACATACCTTGGTAAGGAATGGTTTTCTTAATCTCACCGTTCCATATCCCATAGCTAATTTTATAGTGGTACAGCGTACGCTCTGTTAGTTTTATTTTATTCACCTTTACAAAGATAAATAAAAAGTATGTATTGCAAAGCAATAACAACAAGAAAAAAGAAAGATCATAGTTATCCTTGTGGTCGATAAGAAAAAACGTGTTTAATAGACATAAAACGACAAGATCAAAAAAAGATAGATTGGCTCGGAATATGTTCATCTCGCCCTTTTTTTATGCTCCTTTGTTATTGTTTGTTGAAGCGGTACATCGAATAATCAGCTCGCGCCTTGCGGATCGCATACGCAGCCGGCAGACCCCGGGCTACCCAGCGCAGCGCGGAGAGAATATTCGCCTCGTCTTCAAATGCTTCGACAATCATAATGGTTTGCTCATTAATATAGTGCTGCAGCTCCTCCCACCCCATTGCTGAATAGGTATCATTGCCGTACGTTTTCAACGCAACGAAGTCAGGGAATGCAGGGTCTTTGATGCACAGGAGTTTTTGAATGGCCTGTGCACATTGCGGGTGAATATGCGGATTTGGTTTCATGGGTACTAGGTTCCTTCTCTATCTTTATTTTTCTGCCTCTACACGTAATCCATCCGGAAAGATCAGCACATACACACCGAACTGCAGTGGTTGTTTGCAGCAGCGGCTTATCTGCTTCTTGCGCAGCTTCTTCTCAAGACCGGTAAAGGCACCGCAGGACGCACAGCTTGTTTCAAAGCCTTCCTGCATGGCGAGCGCATACAACGGAGCGCCGATTCGTCTGCATTCTTCTTGAAACGCAGCGTCTTCATCACGAAACGGCCTTCCGCTTATAAATAAATGATAATGTGCAAGCTCGTGCTTAAGCGTACCGATGACATGCCCTGCACCAAACTGGTTATACTGCCAGAGGCTTTGGACGATGCGCAGCGGTTTGTGGGCATGCTTATCGAAGGCAAAATATCCGGCCGCATTTTTTAAGGATTTGTCCCATTGAATCGGTACTTTACACGGGCGTCCATAATACATCAGACTAAGCTGATTTCCGATCCGATCCAGTTCTTTATTATCGTTCGTATCTATGGTTCGGATGGCTTGCTTCATTTTTGTTCTCGTTTTTGCTTCCTGCTTAAGCTGCTGAATCCATTCCATGGCTTCTGTATAGGAGAGATGGGACAGAGAGGCATCGGGCTTCTTCCCCACTTCTAAAAGAAGAGAGTAGAGAGATTTCATCATTAATACGGTAGGCTTCATATCATTCATTCTTATTATTGTAGGAGAGAGCCACCCTTATGGCAACCAGAAAGTAAGAAACCCAAAGCAGCTGTAGGTTAGCTGCTTTGGGTTCTGTGTTTATTCTTGCGGATGAATCATATTTTCCGGGCGTACGATCTTATCGAACTGTTCTTCAGTAAGTAAGTTTGATTGAATGGCAGCCTCTTTTAAAGTTAGTCCTTCCCGGTGAGCTAATTTTGCGATGGATGCCGCATTTTCATATCCGATATGTGGATTCAGCGCAGTGACAAGCATGAGTGAACGTTCTACATTTTGCTTAATGACATCCATATTTGCCTCAATACCGACAGCGCAATGATCGGTAAAGGATTGCATCGCATTCGCAAGCAGGATAGCCGATTGAAGGAAATTGTAGATAATAACAGGTTTAAATACATTCAGCTCGAAGTTCCCCTGACTTGCAGCAAAGCCGATGGCTGCATCATTACCCATAACCTGGCAGACAACCATCGTGACCGCTTCGCTTTGTGTCGGATTCACCTTGCCTGGCATGATCGAGCTTCCCGGCTCATTGGCAGGGATTGTAATCTCCCCAATCCCAGAGCGCGGTCCGCTTGCCAGCCACCGTACGTCATTAGCAATCTTCATCAGGTCCGCTGCCAGCGCCTTTAGCGCGCCGTGGACGTATACGATGTCGTCATGACTGGTTAAAGCATGAAACTTGTTAGAAGCGGAGTGGAATGTTTTGTTCGTTACCTGACTGATTTCTTTGGCAACCATCTCCCCAAACTTCGGGTGTGCATTAATTCCGGTACCCACTGCCGTTCCGCCAATCGCAAGCTCTCGCATCGAATCAAGGCTTTCCGTAATCATTTTCTCGCTCTTCTCAAGCATCCGCTGCCAGCCGCTGACTTCCTGGCCCAGTGTGAGCGGCGTGGCGTCCTGTAAGTGTGTGCGCCCGATTTTAATGATGTCTTTGAATTCTTCTGCCTTTTGCTGCAGCACGTTCTTCATATGAGATAAGGCGGGCAGTACGTCATCTTCAATGACAGACACACCGGCGATATGCATCGCCGTCGGGAAAGTATCATTTGAGCTTTGTGATTTATTCACATCATCATTCGGATGGACACGATGGGTGCTTCTGCTTTGCTCCAGCAGCTGATTGGCGCGATGGGCGATGACCTCGTTCACGTTCATGTTCGATTGTGTACCGCTTCCTGTCTGCCAGACGACGAGCGGGAAGTGTTCATCCCATTGGCCTGCAAGCACCTCATCCGCCGCCTTTACAATAGCATCCGCCTTCTCCGCTTCCAGCTTGCCGAGCTTTTGGTTGGTGAGTGCGGCACTTCTTTTCAAAATAGCGAAGGCCCGAATAACCTGACGGGGCATTTTTTCTATTCCGATCTTAAAATTCTCGCTGCTGCGCTGTGTTTGCGCTCCCCAGAGCTTATCTGCCGGAACCTTGATTTCACCAATGGTGTCTTTCTCAATTCTAAATTCCATGCATACGTCCTCCTTTGTTAGAGCTTTCCATGTTATGGTGTGCGTAAGCCACTCATTTTAAACGAGTTATGTAGCGACACTCATCCGTAAGACGTGAGTGCCTGTCGCTGATTTAGGTCTTACCTTATCAATTTCCCTGAATCAATAGAATAAAAACGCTAAAAGCTATTTCTTGATGGCTTTTACTTCGTAGACACTATGCGTAGAGCTAATCATATACTCCGGTTTCGGCTTGCCACGGCTTTGTCTGTGTCCTTCTCAGTGCGCATCGCTCATCTCCCATTTCTTCCAAGCTGCTTCGCTGTCCCAACGAATCATGACGACGACCTCCTCATCACCCCGCGGTATCTTCTTAACCAGTACACTTAAGTCAATAAACCCTTCTGATTGCTCAATTGCCCCCGACTGACTGAAGCGTTGGACAACCTGCTCAGCGGCCCCTTCTGTAACAATGATCGTCTTCGTCTCGATAAACATCGCCATCTCTCCCTTACTGACTATGTACGTATATATTCTAGTTGATAAAAATTATCATTGTCAATTAAGTGTATGCATCGAATGACTCTTTTATAAAAAAGAAAACAGGAGCACACTGATACGTGCTCCTGTTTTCTTTTGTTTTATGAATCAATAACTTACTCTGGTATTATACATCGAATTTGACCTTGCCATTACATAACCACAATGTATCTGCTGCTTCCGGTTTTACCTTCTGTAGTAAGGCAGTGCCTCCGTTCTGCATTGCATACGCATGTTCCTCCGCTGTGATGGGAACTACCCAGAGAAGACAGACACGGTCTCCCCGGTATGGGGCAAAAGGAATTTCCGGTGCTGATGGAGGGGCATGCACAAGCATAACTGCTGTAAAGCGTTCATCAAATACTGAGAATGCATCACAGTCAATTGTGTGTGTATGGCCGAGATATGTAATCTGATGCCAAGGAATAAGAGGCAGACCGCTCAGGTATTCGAGGATGCCGCTTTCATTTTTTTGCAGTACGCTTGTTGGAAGAGACAGAGCCAATTCGATGCGCCGCCATAGCTCCGGCTCTTCTGTATATTGTTCAACAAGCGGCTGTGGAACAGCGGAAACACCCAGCGTGACAGCATATGTGATGTCGTCCTGTTCCATCGTTACCATTGCTTTTGGAGGCCAATCTCCTCCATCAATGGCATAATAACGATCATGTGAGCCAAGGCGTCCTTCGATGGCCGTAAGAAGACTTTCCTGCAGGCGCGGCCAGCTTTCCTCATCCCAACTCTGAAAAAATTGTCTCGCGCGTTCTACCCGATCGAATAGTCGATTTTCCGCTGGGCTGCCAAGCGGCATCGCATAAGGTGAGAAGTCTATACAATCACGAGCATAGCCCGGATATTCACGATTCCCGCCCCAGCCCGGAATGATCGCAAGAATCTCTTCCTCATACAAAAGGGCTGCCGCATCGCCTTCTTCAAACCAGATGATCCTAAGTTTATCAGGATCAAGCGCATCCGCCCCTTCAGGATGAGCACAAAGCGAAGCCGGCAAGCGTGGGGGCAGCCCTCTCTCCATATCTTCTGTAGAAATCTCAGCAGGTGCCTTCCCGTAATTACATACCCATACCGCTCGAAGGCTTCTTTCTTCAGCGGCATGCTCCATCAAGTAAAAATACACACACTGATTTGATTCCTCTACAAAAGCTACCATTGGGCAAAGCGGCGACGATTCTTCGATAAGTACGGTAGGCTCCATGATTCCTCCTCTATATTGTTCTGTATTTATCCAATCACTTCAACAATTTCTCCCTGCTGGTTACGAATCTCTGTTTTTACAATATGGACGATAAGCTGCTTCCACGAGGGAAGCTCGATGGATTGTTCTTTAGGAGATAGGGCAGCGGCTATCTCATCGGCTGTGTCGGATCGGATATAAATCGTCACATCTTCCGGAGTACCCTCCACCCGGTTTTGCTCGCTTGATACGAAAGAAATATGATTTTCTGTGCCGGCTAGGGCGAGTGATTTCCCATTGCGGATGCGGCTGGCCAGAATCGTTCCAATCAGGTTCGCTTGTTTGGCCCCGATTGCTATATGAAATTTGTTTTTGGCGAGTAGTTTTTTCTGTTCCTGCCAGTCAAGCTGATCAACAAATAGCACACCTGTACTTGATCCTTCCGCTGCAATCCCCTCTTCTACTTTCTGCTGGATAGCTGGATCATGCAGCACAGATGCTCGCGATAAGTCCGTTATGAATTGCGGATTATTTGTAGCAAGAAGGGGGAGAAATGACGTGCCGCTCCATGATTGAATGGCAGTAAGTTCATCTGGTGTAATGCCTACTACCTGAAGCAATTCAACGCGCCCATTCGGTGTATGTAGAGGTTCTAGCTGCGGGTCCATAACGAAGGTAATGGCTCGAATCGTTGTATTCTCTTCCACAGCTATCGGTCCGTTAAGATCCATATAATGCCCCTGTGCGAATACATTACCGGATTGGAACACATAGCGGCCGATATTCTGTAAGAAGTGGAGTGCCCATCTGGGCGGCTCTTCTTCCGCTATGTCTTTTCTCAGACGAAATGTGAGTTCAAATCCAAAACCGCTGTATTCAGTATCTTCAGATTCCTTTTCGTAAAGCTCGGAGAATCCATAGGTAACAAAATGCCAGTGAGGTATAGGCTCTTCTGCGGTGTATGCACTGATCCCATCCAGCGGGTCGGGTCCGCCAAATGCATATTTGATTAATGTGCCGTAATGTTTCGGTTCCTGATGCGGATACAAGGTGGCGAAGGCGTGATTGATAGCTTCCCATCCTGGCGCGAGAGCCTCCTCTTCTTCATATGACATATGTAATCCTCTCCCTATCGTTTATTTTTTCTCTTTTATAGTATAGAGGAAAGTGGATGGGTATACAAAACCTTCCACATAGTAAAAAGCCGCCGGATAGATACACAGTCTCCGGCAGCTTTTCGCATGCATGCTTATTCCTTTTCTTCTCGATAGGCTTGTTCGTACACGTTTAAGCCCTCTACTCGGCCTGTGTCACGTTCCTGCTCACGATCAGCCGGGCGTTCATAGTTCTTATCCAATGACTCGATAAGATCCGGCTGTTTCTTCTTTTCCTTCATCGTCTCACCTCTCTTAACTAAAGTGGTTTTATTCGCATATTTATCGTAACGATCATCGATTTCTTCCGCCATGCTCCGGTAGATTTTCGTCTCTTCCGCAATCGGGTCTGTCATGGTCTGAATGCGCACTTCGTATCGAGCAGGCAGGCGCTTTACGGCTGCGGTATTCGGGTCTTCGCTTTTCATCTTTCCTTCGGTGAGAAGATGGGCCATCTCCTGCTCCAACTTTTCGTGTTTATCCATATAGCCTCCTCCGCTTTTCTTTGTCCTATCTTTTCTACGTTTCCCGGTTTATTGCTTTATTAATCAATAGATGATATGGCTTTCCATATCTCACTAACACGTGCCACAACAGTTTTAACTCCTGAAGTACTTCCTTAGACGTTCCGCGATCCCTCCAGGATTCTGAATTTCGTTTTACATCTATGACAGCAGATCCAATGATGCTCGCATCAATATAATTATTTTGGGAAATGCGTTTTGCTAGGGAGGGCATTGATTTCCCTCGAAAATCTACAGGGACCTCATCTGTCATAAGCACAAAGCCCATATGCCAATAAAGATCTATGGAATACGTACGGCAAATTTTTTCTAAAGTCCTTCCTATATGGGTGTCCTTGAATGAAGGGTCTGCAACAAGTACTTCCACATCATCTTTAAGCGAAATATCCCCATGAACCTGGGCTTCAATATAGTGATTAAGATTGCGGCTTGGCTCTTTGTTCGCCGAGGGTGTGATGAACGGACTGTCAAGATTGGTCAGTAGATGATGCATTAATCTTCCTGGTGTCAGATTTTTTTCTCCAATGGCAACATCCCTTATGAACGACTCTTCAAAGAGTGCAGCCACAATCATGTCAAATTCTTCATATGTTCCCTTTTCTTTTGGGTTTTGATGCGAATCCAAATACGTATACGTAGAGCGTCTAGAAACATTAGGGGAAAGCAGAAAATAGCAGGAACCAAAGCGCGGGGCAGGTCCATCCGGGTGTAACATCAAATTCAGCGCACCATATTTAGGGCGCTGGTCGTTCGTTGTACCATCCAGTTGATAAGCGCCTCCATACATTTTCTCTTCCCAAAGGTCCCGTTCCCCGCCGGGGTAAGCCGATACGCTTCCATTAGATATCCCTGTTTCAAACTGGCTCTTATATATTCCTTGCTCTAGCAATGCTTCAGCAACGCTTTTCATAGTGATATCTGGTCTGTCTGGATGAAAATGCAGCCCTATTTTTGCTTTCGTTTTTATATTACCAACCGCTTTTTCATAGTCTTTTTTTGAGAGATTAGACATGGTAAGTATGTGATTGATTGTTGCTTGAGATTTGTATTTATGGTCCCTTGCATACTTTGTGAAGTGTTTGATAGCCAAAAGCTGAGATTTCGATAATTCCATGAACGGTTAAGTTCCTCCTCTCAGAAGACTTACTGTGCTATTTAACAAAGATGCAGTTTTTTCCTTCTTTTGCTAATCTGCCCGCTAGTGGCATAAATAAAAAATAGCGGCTGACTATTCCTGTCGGCCGCCTAAAATGGATGTTGGTTCAGTTCTCAGTACCATAAAAGGTATGATAAGCTTGGAGATTTATTTTTTTTCCATTACAGCAAAGTAATTTTCTTCGTTATCTGCAAAGTTAAATACTCTACCAGAAGGCATAGTTACAATTTCTCCAACTTTAATATTTTGATTTGATAAGTGACTACGTAATTCATCAAGATTTTCTGAAAAAAACAGTAAAGAAGGGGTACCAAGATTTAATCCAGGTGACATTTTTGCAACGAATTCCTTATTATGCAAAATGATGCTTGTTTCTACGCCCTTTGCTGGAGCAATTTCAATCCATCTCATTCCTTGCTCATTATTTTCTTCAGAAATTATACTAAATCCTACTTTTTCTGTCCAAAAATTCGCTGCCTCATCTTGGTTGTTTACATATAACATGATTTGCCCGACTTTACTTATCATCGACTTTTTCACTCCCTCATATAAGTAAATACCACAACCATTATAGCATGCAAAATAGATTGAGATTTCTTATGGATTGCGCATGTAATGGTATGCCGTTATCTCTATGCTATAGAGTGCTAGTCAGATGTGCACCACCGCGTATTAACTCCCGAAAAAACTACGGAATACGATTGCTGCAAATCCCATATAGACGATACAGGAGTCATAATTTGGGTGCTGCGCAGCCGCAGGATGTATATGCATCTCTCTCACTCCTTTATCATATTACGTATTGGTCTTGTTTATCGGATGGGATCGTTTTGGCAGCCAGGCTGCCAAATAATCGGGCAGTACTCCTTTTGCTTTCAGTGCAGTATGCCCCCCGGGAAGAAGATGAAATGTCTTATCTGCACTTGAAATCAAATCCATTATGGGTAAGCTGACTTCCTTAGGCACTAAGCGGTCTTGGTTGGCGGCGATGACCAATGTATTTGCGTGAATGGAAGCAAGGTGGGCCGGTTTTCCGCGGATGGTAAGCGTTCCTTTGACCAGCTTATTTTCTTTGCCGAGGTCATGAAGCATCTGACGCAGCGCAGCTCCGGCAAACGGAATATGACCTCTTGTCCAATCGTTAAAACGGCGCCATTTCTCTACATATTGAGGATCATCAGCCCTCTCAAGCAAAGAGAGATACGGACTGTAATACACAGGGGATGTAAGCAGGCGCATACCGGCTTCCATGGAACGTGCGGGAATAATTCCATATGCTTGGATGAATAAATCAAAGTCGATATCTCCCTCACGCAGCGCCTCACCCCATGCGTCAAGCACCGGTGAAGTGGTAAAGTCGATAGGCGCTACGGAGAGAATGAGATTCTTAATAGGCTCCGCAGCGATCGCCGCATACATCGCCGCGAATGTACCGCCCAGGCAATATCCAATAACGGTAATGTCAACAACATCCGCATGGCGCAGCGCCCGCTGCACGCCTTTTTGGATGTAATCTACGATATAATCGTCCATTGTAAGATCCTTATCTTCATAACCAGGAATACCGAAATCAAGCAAATATACATCGAAGCCGCTTGTCACAAAAGCTTCAACCATACTATAGCCAGGTGCAAGATCAAGAATGATGGGCCGGTTTACCAATGAGTAGATAAGGAATACCGGCACCTGATAGATCTTGCGAACAGCGGGATAATGCCAGAGTGTGGCTTTGTTCTTCTTCCATATAGCTGTGCGCGGCGTGTTCCACGGCTCCGGCTGTGGATGGGTCCATGAACGAAAGAACGCTCCCCAGCGTCGGCGTTCTCCTCCTTTATCTGTGCTCATACTTCCGCCTCTTTTCACGGGTGTGGTTTTTCGGTGCTGGCGTTGGATGCTTTGGTAGAGAGAAAGGGATGAAAGATCAAGCTTACTTCGAGAATGGTTTTAAGTATCTCCACTTCTTTTTTTGCTGTGTGAAACTTCGCAATTTCGCTTTTTAAGCTTGCCCATTCTGTCTGCAAGGAGTCTAGAAGAGTTGCAGAAGGCGTTTGCGTTGGCTGTGGTGGTTGAGGGGGAATGAACTGTGGTAGATTTTGCTTGGTTTTTTCAATCATGCGGGCTAGTTTGGCGACTTGCTCTTCGAGTCCATCGAGCTTTTCTTCAACCTGCAGGGTAAGCTTAGCGACGTTGGCCACATCGTTTTTGGTAGGCAGGTTCAAAGGAATGGAGAGTGTTTCCATGCACTCCTGAAATCGTAGAATAAAATGAGCGAGGGATTGCGCCTGTATACTGGCTGCCTGTGCTATTTCTTTTTTGTTGATGTGCGTATGGATCAATTCGTTGAGTTGATGTTCCACCGCGCCCCCTACTTTCTTAAGCGTTCCATACGGATCGAACGTATGTTGATCAGACATAAAATCTCCTGCCTTTCTTAACTTGTGTAGAGTATACGGGTCTATGCCTATACCTGTGCGGAAATGCCGCCATCGACCACAAGAATATGCCCGGTGACATAATCGGAGGCGCCGGATGCAAGAAAGATCGCCGTTCCTTTTAGATCCTGGTCTGAGCCGAAGCGGCGCTGAGGGATCTGTTCAATCATTTTATGATAGATGCTGCCTCTGAGCCCTTCTGTAATCTTTGTTTGAAAAAAGCCGGGTGCAATGGCATTGACCTGAATATTATGCGGTGCAAGCTTTACTGCCAGATCTTTTGTAAAGGTGATGACGGCTCCTTTGCTCGTATTATAGGCGATCGTATCCATGAAGCTTGCTGGAGAACCACCAAATCCGGTGACAGAGGCAATGTTAATGATTTTACCCCCACCGTTTTTTACCATGATTTTCGCTGCGGCCTGCGAAAATAAAAAGACTGCCTTTAGATTCACGTCCATTACTTTGTCCCATTTATCGGCAGTGAGCGCAAGCACCGGAGCGACCCAGGAAATACCGCTATTGTTAACGAGAATATCGATGGTGCCGAATTGCTTCATGGTTTCCTCGATAACACGCTCGATATCAGCGTGCTGCGTAACATCACATGCAAGCGCGATAGATTGCTTCCCCATCTTCTGCAGTTCCTTGCTTACCGCTTGACATGCGTCGAGCTTACGAGAGCATACAACAACACGGGCGCCCGCTTCGGCAAGCGCGAAAGCGATCTGTCTGCCTAATCCCCTGCCGCCGCCGGTTACGATGGCTGTCTTACCGGTGAGTTCAAATAACTCTTTCATTCTTATGCTTCCCTCCATATCATCACCTCGTATTTTGCTAGCGTTCGATCAGGCTTATATAGTATAAACAAGCAGGGGAAAAAGAGTGCGTAAAATGGCTGTCTGCCCGTGCCTTTTTTCAATGAAAAACCCAGACCGCTGGCGGTCTGGGCTGTTGTTCTTCTTTATGTAGCTGCTGCGTCTACGCAAAGCGAATTGATATGATGAACGAGCACGCGAGCGACACACTCCCTGTTCACACGCTGCGGCTCAAGCATCGCATGCAGCGCCAGTCCATCAACGAGGGCATAGAGCCTTTCCGTCTCAATACCCTTATCCGCCGTTTTGCTAAGTATCTCACACTGGTCTAAATAGTCGATCAGCTTCCTCATTAATGCAAAAATTCCGTCGTGCTGTGCATCAAACACGTCCTGCTTGTGCTTAAAGTAAGCGACAAATGAGAACCAAACCTCCATCTCAGCCCTTGTTTCGTCATTTACAGGCACAATCTCAAGCAAAACATTCACGATTTTCTCTTTCGGGGGTACATCGTGTGCTACCCTTTCATAAATACGAGCAGCAGCTTTTTCTTTTACTAGATTCATCGCGTACATAAGCAGCTCTTCTTGCGTTGAAAAATAATGGCGCAAAGCCCCGAGGGATACGCCTGCTTCCTCTGCGATGTTTCTGACGGTTGCTCCCTCCATTCCCTTCTTTGAAATCACACGCCAGGTTGCTTCTGCGATCGTTTTTTTTCTTTCTTCAAGGTCAATTTTTTTCGGCATGGCTATATTGTAGCAAGAAAAAAATAACCATGCAATTTTACAATACAATTGTATTATTTAATACAAAATGCTACGATATTTTTATAATACATCTGTATTGAAAAGAGGTATGACATTGAATTTTATTGCATGGCTGATTGTTGCTTGTGAAATTGCGTTTTGGGTTGTGATTGGCGCAGGATTGCTTGCGCGATATGTGTTCAAGCGTAGAAGAATAGGCTTCTTCCTTCTGGCGCTCACTCCGGTTATTGATTTAATTTTATTGTTAATCACCAGCGTGGATTTGTACCGTGGGGCAACTGCGACACAGGCGCACGCGATCGCTGCCGTTTATATCGGTGTATCGATTGCCTTTGGAAAAAGCATGATTGAATGGGCGGATGAACGATTCCAATACTATGTAACAAAACAAGGGACAAAACCCGTGCAGCGCTTCGGTTTTGCCCATGCAAAGCATTATTTGAAAAGCTGGGTGCGCCATCTATTTGCCTATATAATTGGTGCTGGCCTGTTACTTGGACTGCACGCGCTCATTGACGATCCATCGCGAACAGAAGCTCTGCTTGGGACCCTGCGGCTGTGGTCTATAATTGTCGTGGTTGACCTTGCGATTGCACTCAGTCATTTTATTTGGCCGAAAAAAGAAAAACAAAGCAAATAGCCTCTATTTTTAAGGTGCCGCCACGATCTATTGGTTTTTAGGGTTAGGATGAAATGATCGGGTGCCCACCCGCTTTGTTTTGCTTCTATTCCAATGAATCTACATGGGCATAAGGTGCTCTGTCTGATATAAGGTCTAAAGTGATGTTATGTTCAAGAAGCGCCTTTAGTCCGCAGAGTACCATTGTGTATCCTCCCATCGCATCAATGGCTTGA
Source organism: Aneurinibacillus sp. REN35 (assembly GCF_041379945.2). NCBI lineage: Bacteria > Bacillati > Bacillota > Bacilli > Caryophanales > Paenibacillaceae > Aneurinibacillus > Aneurinibacillus baijiui. The sequence goes on from NZ_JBFTXJ020000002.1 coordinate 418,559, forward strand.
TTGACGACCTCCTCTTCGCTTCCTGTAAATCGCGAGTTTGTAATCGTGACAAAGGTTTCTGTATCCGCTTCGGGAGTAAATATCCACTCGACTATCGTGTTGTCCGATGATTCGATTAGAATCCGCTTGTTTTGCTCAACTTCTTTTACATAAATATCATCCGCAACGCCGTACATCTCCCATTCCCAGCGGATATGCCTTCCTGCCTCTACTCTTCCACTGCTTTTGGTGAACCAGAATTTTGTCGTAATTGTCGGCTCAATGAATGCTTCAAATACGTCTTCAACCGGTCTGCGAATGAGCATTTCTGCTTTAACAATCGGTACATTATTTAAGTCTGCCATCTTGATTTCTCCTTTCAATGTGCAAGGTTTTATACATCATAGCATATACCATAGACTATGATTTCTTATCGATTGCTCACTTTTATCCTGCTGAGATTGCTAAGACCATCCATAGACACATAGATTTCGATAGGTCTAAGAGCTTACATCAGAATATTTTTAAAAAAACAGGCGGTCTTTTGGCATTTTACGAGTACCTCTATTTTTACGATAATAAAATGGAATCTATATCCAAACTATGTTGAGTTTTATAGGGAAAAGAGATGGAGGGGATTCGTCCTGTACAGAAAAATAGGAATAGTTTTACTTCTTTTGTCACTCGGCCTTACAGCATGTGGTTCGGCGAATGAACAAGCGAGCGAGCCGAAACCGATTACTCCGGGGAAGCCGATTACCCCTGGTGAACCGATTACGCCTGGCACGCCCATTACTCCAGGTGAGCCAATCAAGCCTGGGACACCGATCACTCCCGGCGAACCAATCAAGCCCGGGACACCGATTGATTTCAGCATTGATCATGATGAGGTGAAAGTTTCTTCCGATGATAAGCAGGTTACTATTGAAATGCCCGATGCGCTGCTGTTTGACTATGACGATAGTCGATTGAAAGAGGAAGCGAAAAAGGTGTTGGATGAAATCGGAAGTGAATTAAAAAAACTGAAGCAAGCAAAAGTACAAATCAATGGCCATACGGATAGTAAGGGAGATGATGCCTACAATCTTGCACTATCCGAAAAACGGGCCAAGTCGGTGGAAGCCTATTTTATAGAGGCTGGCGGATTTTCAAATGTGACCTTTCAGACAAAGGGATACGGAGAAACCAAGCCTGCCGCACCAAACGATACGGAAGAGAATCGACAAAAAAACAGACGTGTTGAAATGGTGATCTCGCCTGTTCAAAAATAATGAAAGGGAAGAGCTGAGTCGTATTTAAAGTCGCGATTGTGTGCTCTTACTAGATGCGATCAGCTCCCCTCTTCAGCAGATATTATGTAGAACGTGGTTTCAACGTGACACTTACCTGTTTACCGCTTACCTGAAAGCCTTTATCCTTCTCGGCACAGTGTGCTAAATCTGTGATTAGTTCGGAGAGAACCTGCTTGGCCAGTTCGCTTTCCTTTCGCTGCAGGCGAACCGATAACAGAACCCAATCGCCTCCCACGAGGATTTTTTCTGCCTGCCGCTTTTTCGTGTCATAATCGTGCTGTTCGATGGAGGCGCTTAGACGAAGTTCTTTGGTTTTTGGCCCCTTTGCCTGCTTGTTCTGTGCTTGCTTTTCCTGGGTCTTTTTCTTTTGTGCTGCCTGTTTGGCAATGAGCTGGCAGGGTGGCGGACTGGATGCGAGCGTAAGACAGACAAGATCCACTCCTGCCTCCTTAGCCATACGCAGTGCCTCACGTGTTGCTACAATTCCCAGGTCTTCTCCATCGATCCCTGTAAGTGCAACTTCCTCTGCTTTGATTTTTTCGTTCAAAATCATCAAATCTTCCTTTCCTTGCGGCTCTTTCTTAGATTGTACTTGTTTTATGAGAGATTGTCAGGCTCCGTAGGTTGTGAAATTCCTTTAGAATAACGGTGCGGATCGCCTCTTCGGAGTTAATGGACACAAGATCGGTTGTTTTGTAGATGACACGATGAAGGTTCTTATAGGCAGCTGCCGCCTTTTTATCCAATGGAGTACTGATTATGTACCCATCTTTTTCCCTGATGCTCATGAGATTTTTATTGTACAGCGGCTGCGAGAATATCCAATACTCTGACACGGAGGGCGGCTTCTCCCAGAATTCTTCATATTCGTAGCGGCATATTGCCACTTTAGGTGTTTCCTCTTCCGCTAAAGTAATACGCACACCGTACATACAGCCCTTGCGCATGTTTCCTTCTTTTTCACTGTCAACGAGCGGCTCCTCCACCACTTGATACAGCTTAATAAAGCCCTTGGTTAGCCAGCCCGACGGTTGGACGTCAGACTTATGGCGAAGAAATCGCGGGGTAATCGTCACATACCCTTCCTCATTTGCGATGCGATCCATCTCTTCGAAAAGCTTGGCAAGGTTGTGGTACGTTTGCAGGACTACCCGCATCGCATGCGCAATATTTTGTCCAGCAATTTTATCCTCTGTATTCATAATGTGCCTCCCCTATTTTACCTACAGTCCCATAGCTGTTCCATTGTATGCTTTTGTTCTTTCTATACATGTAGCCGCAGGATGCGGATGGTAATTGTACAGCCTCCAATCCGGATGCGAATCCGCGAAACGGCTCGAACCCTTTTTTGGTAAGAAGTTGCCGGATGTCGCCTAGCACGCGCTTCTGTCCTGTATCTGTCACAGTATCTGCGGCTTCACACGCTGCAAGCAGCACCTCCTGCCAGGTAAGAAGTCCAAGCGGAACAGCCAGATGCAGGATATTTCGTGCCTGGACATTATCCACTACTGCAACCCCCATACTTGCTGGCGCCAAAAATAACAGGAATTTGGCTTTGTTTATCGCCAGTTCTCCGATATAACGGGAATATCGGCCCAGTTGGTTGATGCTGACCGCCTCTTTTTCTTCTTCGGATAGATCGATGTCATCATCAGAAGAAAGGCCGCTTATGTATTTGACTTCGATGCCGATGAGTGCTTGTCCTGTTTCGAGCACCATGTCGATCTCGCCGTCTCTTCCCTTTTTCCAAAAAGTAATGTTGTAGTCGTATCCGCTGCATTGAGATAGAACCGCCGCAAAGCGCTGCTGTTCCACTGGACGATGCAGCAACGTACGGGAAAGAATGGGCTTAAGCCCACTCTCAAATGGTATGTAGCGCAGAGCACCGAAGACGTCGCCTGTCAGCTTATCCTCAAGCCGTTCATGGAGATTGCTGCCGGATTGCGAGATTTTGTTATATATTTCAGCGATCATGGATTCACCTCCCTAGTTATTTAATGAAAAAAGTATACAAAAAGCATCTGCCAAGCCCAGCAGATGCTTTTTTCTAAGGATGAGGATTCCTAAGTAATTAAATCAACAAGTTAAACAGGGACGGATTGTTGTTGATCTCCATGTAATCAATATTGCGCTGTACGAGCCGTTCGATCAGCGGTGCATAGTCCTCCGGCTTTTTCAGCTCGATTCCTACGAGGGCCGGTCCGTTATCTTTGTTGTTTTTCTTTGTGTACTCGAAACGGGTGATGTCATCGTTTGGTCCGAGCACGTTATCAAGAAACTCGCGCAGTGCTCCTGCACGCTGCGGAAAATTGATGATAAAGTAATGTTTCAATCCTTCATAGATGAGCGACCGCTCCTTAATCTCCTGCATGCGGTCGATGTCATTGTTTCCACCGCTGACGACACAGACAATCGTTTTGCCGCGCAGCTGTTCCCTGTACAAATCAAGCGCCGCAATGGAAAGAGCGCCCGCCGGTTCGGCCACGATTGCGTTTTGATTGTACAGGTTTAAGATGGTTGTGCACACTTTCCCTTCCGGAACGAGCACAATATCATCAAGCACTTGACGACAAATGTCCATCGTCAACTCCCCTGCTTGCTTTACGGCTGCACCGTCTACGAACTTATCGATATTGGGAAGTGCCACTGGCTTATTCTGAGCCAATGCCTGTTTCATGCAGGGTGCGCCTTCCGGTTCAACACCGATGATTTTTGTGGCAGGCGAGATACTTTTAATATACGAGCCCACACCGGAGGCAAGCCCACCCCCGCCGATGCCAATGAATACATAATCGACAGGCTCTGGAATGTCCTCCATGATTTCCATACCGACAGTGCCTTGTCCGGCAATGATCTTCGCATCGTCAAACGGATGAACAAATGTTAGTTCGTGCTCTTGCGTGTATTTCATCGCTTCTGCGAACGAGTCGTCAAATGTATCTCCTGTCAGTACGACTTCGACCGCATCGCCACCGAATAGCTTCACCTGCGATACCTTCTGGCGCGGTGTGGTTGCCGGCATGAAGATGGTGCCGCGAATGCCAAGTGAGCGGCAGGAGAAGGCTACGCCCTGTGCATGATTGCCTGCGCTTGCACACACCACGCCACGTACAAGATCCTCCTGCGGTAAATTGCGAATCAGATTATATGCGCCGCGGATTTTGAATGAGCGAACGATTTGCAGGTCTTCGCGCTTCACGTAAACATTGCATCCTAATTGTTCGGAAAGAATCTGGATTTTTTGCAGCGGTGTTTTTAGCACCACGTCTTTTAATGTATGATGAGCGACCAATATATCTTCTACGGTCACTTTGGTTGCGGTCTTGTTCATATTCTTTCCCCCTCTATCTGTCGGTCCGACTCCTAGCTGTTCTTTATTCGACTTTTTTCAAATTATATGAGAATAAGAAAAATTATAGAGTTTCACGATATGCCTGTCAATTTTAGTTTGCTTGATTAAAAGAAGAGATGTGAAATGGCTGAGTGCGATAGACAGCAAAACAGCCGCCTCGAAGAGTGTTCGGGACGGCTTGTTTTATTGGTGTATTATTTATTCAGCTTGAACTTTTCAACAGCGGATTGCAGTTCATTCGCCATGGCGCTTGCTTCTTCTGCACTGGCAGCGATCGTCTCCATTGCGGCGGATGTTTCTTCTGTAGCAGCGGAGACTTGCTGTGCGCTTTCTGCAGAATTCCTCACCATTTCCGTAAGGGAGCGTACAAGCTCAAGAATACGTTCCGATTCGGCTACTTCCTCGTTCGTTACTTCGACGATGGCTGTTACCGCATGGACGGTATCATCGACCGCATGAACGATATTCTCTAGTGCGTGCCCGGCTTCGGTCACGGTACGTGTACCCTCCTCCACCTCAGCTCTGCTCTGCTGCGTCACGCCAACCGCACTGCGCGTGCTTTCGGCGATTTTACGCACAAGTTCTGCTACTTTTCCCGCGCCGTCATTAGACTGCTCCGCAAGCTTGCGCACTTCATCCGCTACGACAGCGAAGCCACGCCCTGCTTCGCCTGCACGGGCCGCTTCAATGGCCGCATTTAAGGCCAGCAGATTCGTTTGGGAAGCCAATTGCGTAATCATATCTGTAATGACGCCGATTTCTTTGGAGTACTCGTTCAATGTAGCGATTAACTGTTCGGTCTCAATTGTTTTCGTCTTGATATTCTGCATGCGCAGTACGGTGTCATTCACAATTTCCGTGCCTTCTGCTGCCGACTTTCTTGTCATTCGGGAATTTTCTTCGGCACGATTGGCCTTTTCTTTAGCGATTTGAATAAATGAAGAGAGTTCCAATAAAATTTTGGAGGCTTCTTCTACGGAAGCACTGCCTTTCTGTGCATCCACAGCAACTTGTTGAATGCTGACTGCAATCTCATTGCTGCTCGCAGTGACCTCCTCACTTGATGCCGCCATCTGTTGACTTGATGCGGCCAGCTCATCGGATGCGCGCCGCACATGGCCTATAATTCCCTGCAGGTTATAGACCATCCGATTGAAGGATGCTGACAATTGGCCGATCTCATCTTTGGAGGAAATGTGCAGTTCATCTATAGATAAGTCTCCGTCTGCCAGCCGGTTGGCTGCTTCCGCTACGTCCAATAGTGGCTTGACCGCTCTGCGCGTCATGAAATAAAACAATAGCAGCGCAAGAATAAGCTCGACGACCACAACGAGAATGATCTTCGTGCCGATGCTTTTTGCCAGAGCTACATACGGTGCATCGGGTACCCCAACAAACCATATACCGATTACCTGCCCGGCCGTATCTTTAATTGGTTCATACATGGCGTGGTAGTTGGTGCCAACTACATCAGCATTTCCGTAATATGGGACGCCTTCACGTAGTACCGTTTGTTCGACAGCCGCAGATACTTTCGTTCCAACCGCGCGCTCGCCGCTCTCACTTTTTACTGTGGTGGCTGCCCGGGTATTGCCTGCAAAAATAGTAACGGCATCACCTGTATGCGAATGAAGCTCATCAAGAACAGCATTGGTTTCTTCGATAGAAGTGCTGCCTTTGTACAATTTTCCATCCTGTATGCGCCAGTCCCCCGGCATACGTTCATTAAGAAATGCTTGTCCTAAGCGCAGATCGGACTCCAGCTTCTGCCTTGATGCGTTGCCCACCTCGGAACGTACCGTCATAACGGAATAGGTACCGATGATGCCTGTTCCCAACAGGAAAGCAAGAGAGATAAACAATAGTAATTTGGCGGTAATGCTAGCTTTCATAAGAAATCCGTCCCTTCTAGGATGTAAAGCGCGTAATAAAATGTAAAACAATAACAAGAAGAACTATAGAATAGATATCGGCGTTTTTGAAGAGGATTTCATGCGTAAATAGAAACAACTTCAACTATATTGTTACAATTTGGAAAGCGCTTTCTATCTGTGGATAAATGAGACAGCACCAAAAACAAAGCCGGGCGACGTGTCTTTTTGTCCCGGCTTTGTTTGTTGCGTTTAGTTGATGAAAGATGTTATTTTTTTAGGTGTTATTTTGTCAAAAATATGCTCGGGAAGGAGACGGATGGAATCTGTAATTTCCGTGAAGATAGCCATCCCTCCGATCACTTCTCCATGTTCTTTAAGCAGCTTGGTTTGTACGCGCATGAACTTATCATATGCTCCCCATTTGTATGGCAATATATCAGAGGTGAATTCCCGTCCCTCTTCAATCGCTCGCTCGACAAGTCGAACCTCGTTAGGCGGATAGCCGAAATATTCGTCGCTGTTTTTATTAATCATATTAACACGATTGACACCTAAAATTTTTTCTCCTGCTTTATTGATAAATTTTATTGTTAAATTTGCATCTAAAATATAAATTCCTTCTTCTAGTTCATCCAAGGCTTTGTAATGCAACAACAAGGGCGCCCACCATCCTCTACAGTTCCTGTTTCTTCAATGTGTTTCCATTATACTGGTTATACGGTTCGATATGTAAAAATAAGCAAGAAAAAAAGTAAACAAAAAACCCGTTACGATTTGAACGGGTTCTTCATCGGTAAGAGGTGTATTACGGTGTAGGTTGATCATTGCGAGGAAGAGGGTCATTTGCACGATGATCACGCTCCTTGTACTATGTAATGCGTGCGTATATACACGTATCGCGTACTTCCTTTCCGTCTACGGAGAGTGCTTCATTTCGCAGAATACCTTCCAGTGTAAAGCCCAGCCTTTCGGCAATGGCGCGGCTTTTTACATTTGGAGCGTCGCAGCGGATTTCCACTCTGCGGGCATGCAGTGTATCAAAAGCAAACGCAGTAATCCCCTCCACTGCTTCTGTCATGTATCCTTGTCCGCTGTAACGGGAATCGATCCAATACCCAATTTCGAATTTTGGAATGTTCCAGTTAATCCGGTGCAGTCCCGAGGAGGCGATAAACTCGCCTGTATCCTTGCGAAATACAAGCAGTCGCAACTCTTCTCGCTTCAGAAAGTTGGCGTGAGATTCTCTGATATTTGCTTCAACATCCTGCTCAGAGGGTTTCTGCTGCAGAAATATCATCCAGGGCGTTAGATCATCTATGGATGCCTGGATAGCCTCATATACCGCTTTCCCATCCCCTGGCTTTGGCATGCGAATCAGCAATCGTTCGGTATAAAACTCTGTGGGGAAATCAAGCAATAATGGATTCAATATCTTCCTCTCCTGTCCTCTTTTATATGAATTGTTTCTAAGATAATGTCTGAAAGAGAAAGGCCGCTTCTTGTGCATACCGATTTCAGTCTATAAGCGCAGAAGAGAGTATGTATTAGGCTTCATAAAAGTAGGCACAAATCTTCCATCTGCAATCAGCTCGGATTGGGCGTATCCTTTTGCTGCTGTAGCGAGCGATAAAAAATCAGAAAAAAGAACACAGTACGTGATGACAATACGCATAATTTGCACTTCTTTCCATCGTATCGCCACATTCTTTTATTAGTATACTGTAATTTTTTGCCTGATTATAGTCGGATTTTCATTTCAGTGTTGCCAAATGCTGATATAGGGAGGATTTGGTTGGCGATTCATGGATAAGGGCGTTATACTAAAGAAAATAAAAAAGGAAAGGATGCGAAAGATGGCAGGTACTCATGTATTTACCAAAAAAGAAGAGTTGGCCAATGCGATTATTCATGGAATTGGCGCGGTATTAAGCGTGGCGGCGCTTGTTGCGCTCATTGTTACCGCCAGCGCGTCCGGTACCGTATGGCATATTACCAGCTTTACCATATACGGTGTAACCATGCTTCTGTTATATGTCTCTTCAACATTGGTGCACAGCTTTCCCGAAGGGCGTGCTAAAGATGTTTTTGAGATTTGCGATCATGCGGCCATTTATTTGTTTATTGCAGGTACGTATACGCCGCTTTTGTTTTTGGTCGTAAAAGGCGCACTCGGCTGGACGCTGTTTGGGATTGTCTGGGGCATCGCGCTTGCAGGTATCGTGTTTAAGCTGTTTTTTACGAAGCGGTTTCTGTATATGTCTACCGTACTCTACATTGTAATGGGCTGGCTGATTGTGTTTGCATGGAAGCCGCTGGTGACGGGGTTGGCTTTTGAAGGGGTAGTACTCTTGGTAACAGGCGGCATATTGTACACGATCGGTGCGGTATTTTATGTATGGCGCGGCTTTTTGTTTCATCATGCGGTGTGGCATCTGTTCGTATTGGCAGGATCGATCGTTCATTTCTTCGGTGTCATCCTGTATTTATTGCCATAACGACGTAACATCGAACTCCTATCAGAGAAAGATACGCTGGTAGGAGTTTGTTTTTGGAGGGACATGTGATGGGGTATGTATTCGTGGGGATTGGCGGCATGCTTGGCGCTGTGCTGCGCTATATGCTGGGGATATGGATTGGTGCACAGACAGGCAGTGCTTTTCCCTACCCTACCCTGCTTATTAATCTGGTCGGGTGCTTTATCTTAGCTTTTTTCTATACCATAACAGTATCGCGGCTGCCTGTGCATCCTCATTTTCGCACCGCATTTGGCAGCGGCTTCATCGGTTCATTTACGACATTCTCTACCTTTAGCTATGAGACGTTTGCGCTTCTTCATGCCAGACGATATGAAATAGCTATTATCTATGCTGTAATCAGCGTCGCAGGCGGCTATATCCTTGCGTATTTTGGCGCAAGGCTCGGGCTGATTAAGCGTCTATCGAAGACTAGGGAAAGGAAGGATGGCTAATGGTGATCGTCTGGGTAGCACTTGGCGGTTTTTTTGGAGCGATAAGCCGTTATGCTGCGGTGCAGTGGATTGATCGGCGTATGCATTCCGCGTTTCCATACGGGACCATGACCGTGAATCTTCTCGGTTCGTTTCTGTTGGGTCTGCTGTATGGATGGGATGTGGACCGGCAGCTTACCCTGCTGCTTGGCGCGGGTTTTCTTGGCTCGTTTACGACGTTTTCCACATTTGCGTATGAAACTGTGCAGCTGCAAGAAAAAGGAAAACGGAAAGAGATTGTTGTATACATAAGCATAAGCGTATTGCTTGGCATCTTGGCTGCTGCACTTGGTTTATGGATCGCCTTGATGGTGATTGTGGCTGCATCATAATTGAAATATAGGATAGAGAAAGGATGATAAAAATGAGTATACATCCGAACGTGGCGGAAGCTGCCTCTCTTCTTGGAGAAGCATCGCGGGCAGCCATCCTCATAAGTTTATTGGACGGGCGTTTTCATACAGCCGGTGAATTAGCTTTTATGGCTGCGATTACCCCGCAAACAGCCAGCTTTCACCTTTCTAGATTAATAGAAGGTAACCTTGTTCGTGTTGAAAAACACGGACGTCATCGCTATTATCAATTGGCTAATGAAGAGGTTGCGCGCATACTAGAATCGCTTCTTGCTATTTCTCCACCTCCCGACGTGCGATCGTTAAAGCAATCCGGTCAAGTAAAGCTGCTTCGGGAAGCCAGAACTTGTTATGACCATTTAGCAGGGAAATTAGGCGTCGATATCGCTGAATCGATGCTGAAGGCTGGTTATTTGGAGAAAGAAGAAAGAGAGTTTGTGGTTACGCCTAAAGGGGAAGCGTTTTTAGCTGATTTCGGCATTGATATAAGTGAATTAAAGCGAAAACGCCGTTCATTTTCTCACGCATGTCTGGACTGGAGCGAGCGTCATTATCATCTTGCTGGTGCTCTAGGACATGGACTCATGATCCGCTTTTTGGAATTGGGCTGGATCGTTCAAGTCCCGTCTATTCGCGCTATAAAAGTTACAGATAAAGGAAAAGAAGGATTTGCACAATTATTTGCTATAGCGATGTAATATAAGTGCAGAGAAAAACCCCTCCTTGGTAGACAGAACGCGCTTCTTCTTTCTGCATACGATGAGGGGTTCTCTCATTCATTTATAACGTGTTTTTAACCAGCTCGTTTTTCTGCTGAAAATTACTATTTACAAGATAGATGCCCATAATGATAAACAAGCCGCCAACGATGAGCGAAGGGGATAGCGGCTCCCCTAATAGTATCCAACCGGTTACTACACCGAAGAACGGAGCCAAAAATAAAAAGGCGCTGGTTTTTCCAGGATCACTCTTTTGTAGGAGATAATACCAAACGGCAAACTGAACGATGGAAGACATGATGCTTAACCATAACAAAATAAGTAATGAATTGCTGGTCAGAATGAAAAATGATGTTTCAAGAGTAAAGCTGCCAAGCAAAAGTAAGATTCCGCCAAAAAGCATCTGATAGGCTGATAGAACCCATGTATCAAAGAGTGCACTCCATTTTTTAGCCAGTAATGTAGAGATGGCCCAAAAAACAGCAGAAAGAATTCCGAAAAGAATGCCAATCCTATATTCAATTTGCGCTCCCATCGTAATGACTACCCCTACAATTCCAGATAGAACACCGACCCATTGATAAAGCTTGTAGCGTGCATGAGAAAAAATGGTGGCGAATACAACAACCAGTAACGGATTGGTGAAGGTAAGAATGGAAGATTCACTGGCTGTAATCGTTCGTAAACTCAAGAAAATACACCCCATAACACCGGCTGTTTGGAAAGCGCCAATGATAAGAATCCGGACCCAGTGTTCTTTCGTAGTTGGATGCGGCCGTTTTAAAGCCATAACGAGTACCGCCATGATGACTCCGGCAAGGATGAAGCGTACTGCCGCTAACAGTAAGGGGGATGAATAAGGCAACCCCATTTTCACGACGGCGAAAGAAGAACCCATTAAAAACGTTGTCAGAAGCACTAACGATATAAATTTGAACGTATTCATTTTCAAACTCCCCACATAGTATAATGACCAATCTATAGCCATTATAAATGCTGAATACTTCAACTCTAATCGAAATATGGAATGCATACAAAAGATGGCTCTATTCTTCCCCGTATAGTGAAGCTATCCCAAAAAGGGAACGACAACCAACAGGGCCGCCGAGCAAAGAACAAGGAAAAGCGACATGCGCGGCGGCAACTTTTTTCTCCCCTTTCCGACGTACCAGCCGGAGAATTGCAGCATATTCCGATACAGAACAAGCAATAGCAATAAAATCGAAATGCCAATCAGCCACGAATACTCATTATGGCTCAAGTCCACTCCCACTGCTGTATACATTGATTTGAGCACCGTTCCTAGCAATCCGCCTAAAAGCAAAAGCAGCACAAGTACCCTGATCAGCTCGAGTAAAAATCTCATTCCTTTATATCCCACCTATCATTCATGCCAACATATAGGGTTGTTAGTTATGATCCAACAGCAGTTCATAGAAGAATACATCCTGCCATGTGCCGAACTTATGGCCGACCTCTTTGAAGTGACCGACAAGCGTGAAGCCGAATCCCTCATGCAGCTTTACGCTTGTCTCGTTGCCACCTGTAATCCCGGCGATGATCGCATGATACTTGTGTTCTTTTGCGCGTACAAGCAGTTCTTTTACGAGAGCTTTACCGATGCCCTGCCCCTGGTAAGCGGCATCAATATATACCGACAGTTCGGCCGTTTGAGCATACGCAGGTTTGGTTCGGAACGGGGAGAGACAACTGTATCCGATGACGCGGTCATGCATTTGGGCAACCAGCAGCGGATGCCTGCCTCCGTAATGGGAAAACCATTCCATACGCTGCGTAAGCGTCAGCTCTTCGATATCAAAGGTGGCGTTCGACGTACGAATGGCATGATTGTAGATCGAAAGCATGGCTGCGACATCGTTTCGCTGTGCCTCCCGAATCTCGACCATATTGCTCCCCTCCCCTTTCTTACGCCCAGTTTCCGTGGCGGAAAATCGGTTCTCTCGTTCCGTCCGCCATCTCTCCATCAATATTCATCTCAGCAGAGCCTACCATAAAATCAACGTGTGTCAGGCTCGTATTCAGACCATTCTGTTCAATTTCTTCTTTGCTCATCGTTTTTCCGCCTTCAAGACAAAATGCATAGGCATTGCCAATCGCTAAATGATTGGACGCATTCTCATCAAACAGCGTGTTATAGAAGATAAGGTTCGCATTTGAAATGGGCGAATTGTGCGGGACAAGCGCTACCTCACCTAGATAATGCGAGCCTTCATCGGTATCAATCAGCTGCTTGAGCGTTTCATATCCAGTTTCAGCTTTGATATCAACGATTCGTCCTTTTTCGAAGGTAAGTGAGAAATTCTCAATCAGATTACCACCGTAGTTAAGCGGCTTCGTGCTTGCGACAGTTCCGTTTACCCCTTCCTTTAAAGGGACAGTAAATACTTCTTCGGTTGGGATGTTGGCGATAAATGGCACGTCCTTCTCGCTTACAGACCCGCCTCCGACCCAGAGATGGTTCGGCGGCAGTTCAATGGTTAGATCAGTACCCGGCGCTTGATAGTGAAGATACTTATACTTTTTCTTATTAAGAAGGGTCACTTTCTCATCAAGCTTCGCATTGTGTTCGCGCCATGCTTGAACCGGGTCTTCAAGATCGGCACGGACCGCACGGAAGATCGCTTCCCACAGCGCATCCACTTGCTCATTCTCCGGTTTATCTGTGAACACTTTGGCCGCCCATTCGCTTGATGGGACAGCGACAATGCTCCAGCTTACTTTGTCGGCGGAAACATAGCGACGGAATGTATCCATTGCTTGCCCCGATGCTTTGGCTGCGTCAGCGATTCGCTTCGGTTCAATACCTTTTAAAAGCTCTGGATTAGAAGAGATAATGTGAAGGAAGCAGGCACCGTCTTCCGCCATCTCCTCAAACCCTTTGGCACGCCAGAGTGGATATTCGCTGAATGCTTCATCGGGTGCCAACTCATATTTAATTCGGGTGCTCACTTCATCGTTCCATTCAATGTGAACATTTTTGGCCCCGGCTTCATATGCTTTTTTGACCACCATGCGCGCAAACTCTATAGCGTTAATCGGTGCTTGCAGCACCATTGTTTGTCCAGGCTGCACATTGACGCCAACTCGTACAGCCAACTCGGCGTATTTGTCTAATTTTTGCTCGAATGTAAACATCAATAAATTCCTCCTTTTGGGGCTAGCGATAAGTTAACTATAAAAAAACGTATGACTATAGTAAACTTCAAATTCCATAATTAGGGTGCCCGAATGTGTAGCTTGGAATAACATGGTTTTGTCGTAAAGAAATAATACTCTCTTCATAATTTGATCATGATTTCAAAAAGATTACAAGGTAGCATACATATTGGGAGAACACCCCATTATCTACTTCACAAGAGGGATTTACATAAAGAACAGAATCACATAAAGGAATGCAAGACAGACAGAGGATGACGCATATGAAGCACCGCATTATGAACAGCAGATGATAGACGATGAGGATATGGATTTCTAAGCAATGACCCTATCTTAACGAACATAACCGCATCCAAGAGCCCCCGCTCTTTTTATATATTTCCCCCGGTCTATAATGATAGAACCGGGGGTTTGTGCTTGCTATTGGTACAATTTTGGCCTTCGTTCTGTGAGATAGTCATATACTTCTTTGCTTTTATGGATGTCTGCAAGTGAGAATTGGATGGTTTTGATCTCTCGTGCGTCTTCTTCGCTCCTACATTCTAGCAGGATATCTCCTTGTGGACCTACAATCATACTTCCGCCGCGATACACAAAAGATCGATGGGTACCGACCCGGTTGCAGTATGCGACGAACAGTTGATTTTCTAGGGCGCGGGCAATGGTAAAAATCCGGTGCGGATATTCATACGGGGACATGTTGGCGCTGGGTACGAAGAGAATCTGTACACCTTGTGCTGCCAGCGTGCGCGCCGCTTCAGGAAATTCGATATCAAAGCACACAAGAATCCCCATCCGTACGCCGTCAACATCCACTGTAATGAATGTGCTACCAGGCGCCGTTACCTTTTTCTCTCCCGCAAACAAATGGATTTTTCGATAGTAGGCAAGCGGTGTAGCGTCCCGATGCATAAAGCATGTCGTATTATATACGCATCCGTCCGCTCCTAACTCGGGAAACGAGTAGATGAGATGGAGCGGATAATCTGCAAGCTTGGCTTGAAGTCGAGCTGTACTTTTACCGTTGCGCGGCTCGGCAAGCGTCCGCAGTTCGTCTTTACGTACAAATCCGGTGAGGATAATTTCTGGCAGGACGAGAATATCTGCTCCCTGCGCATAGGCTTCTTCAATGGCCTGCTCGATTTCTTGCAGATTCGTCTCCTTCTCTCCCTCAACACACGGTATTTGTGCTAGTGCAATAGACCATGTTTGTTTCACTCTTCTATCCCTCCCTATATCAAAAGCTGTCTTCATTATAATAAGAAACCACCCGAAAATCTTCCGGGTGGTTAGTACGTGTGTGTTTATGCTTTTCTTTCTATGAATACGGCTGCTGATTTGTAATGGTATACGGATTTTCTTTTAGCAGTGCCAATCTGCGCTCGGTCGTCACCGAATGAGGAGTAAGTGCGGCAAGACCTACCAGCAGCAGAATCACTGTAATGCCAGATAGAATCATGGTCTGCCCTCCTTATTAGGGAATGTACTCCTTTATTACCCATTTTTACCTTTTGAAAAACAAATCTTCCCTATTCATTGGTGTTGTATGCTATCTCTCATGTATTAGATGAATTTGCACGGCGTCGAACTTTTATCAGCACAACAATTAATACGATCAAACAAAGAGCTGCCGTAAGAATATGCGGCTTATAGTGGTGCAGATAATACTCGACAATCGTCCATTTTGCTCCCAGCTTCCAGCCCAGCGTAATGAAGATGAATACCCAAAAGAGGCCGCCAGGGTACGCATATAGCGCAAATTTACGAAACGATAGTCTAGACATGCCTGCTAGATATGGAGTTAAATGGCGCGCCCCTGGAATGAAGTAACCGATTACAAGGAGGAAGGCGCCAAATCTGCGAAAGAGCCGCTGGGTATAGCGGATTTTTCGTTTGGTTATACCGAATTTCGGGCCGAACTTTCTGAGGAACGGAAGGCCAAGTCTTCTTCCCAGCGTATAGTTGATTGTCATGCCGACCATGGAACCGAAGCATGCACAGGAAAAGGCAAGTCCATACTTCATACTTCCTTTTGCAACAGTATATCCGACGAACATCATTAAGATTTCATCCGGGATCGGCAGACCAACGATCCCACCGATCATTGCCACCACGATTCCGATATAACCGTAGTGACCAAGTAACTCACTGAGTTGTTGTTCCATACCATCCCCGCTTTTCTCACCGTAACGACTATCTATATTACATTCTCAACCATAAGAGTACCATAAGGAACAGGCCAAAATCCAACTTTTTAGCTAAAATCCCTTCCTTTTACAAATGTAACGATATCCTTACATTGACGGGTCATGCCACAAGACGTATCGTAGAAGGAAAAAGGAGAATACCAATGATCTCCAACTTCTATATTCTTGGCAGTACAGCAAAAAGACCGGCAAGTCAGCGTACAATCTTTACGGATGGAGCCCCTGATGCTACGTTTCGTCCGGGTGTGGACATGGAGCTGAGCCATTGGATTCCAAACGATACACCTACCCAATATAAGGCTGATACATCGACAGAAATTTGTATGCGCTTTGCTGAAAGCAATACTTCAAAGGGCTGGGATCTTGCGATTAACAACCATTTGGATGTAGATGGCGTTTTGGCAGTGTTCACGCTAGTTCACAGTCAGATTGCCTTGACCCACCGTCAGACGGTGATTCAGGCGGCGGAGATAGGCGATTTTTCGGGTTGGGGCGAAGAATCTGCACAGATTTTATTTCAGGGATTAACGATCTTAATGAATGATCTGAAAGCGAGCGGAGAGGATACGCAGCGTATTTATGAGGCGTGCTTTATACGTGCTCAGGAACTGCTCGCAGGAAAAGAGATCGAGGAGCCGCGTATTCAGGCTGGGCTTCGAGCGCTTCATGATTCGATCAACCGGATCGCGTCGGGGTGTATTGAGCGGCAGGAGTTGCACAGCCGTTTCGTTCATTACCATATTCCGGCCGATTTGACAGTGGTATCTCTTGCAAAGACAGTCGAGGTACCTGCGTTCAATGCGGAAGTGCAGGACAATATGTGGCTGCATCCCCAGGCACGCAATCGACTTGATCGTGAGAAAGTTCATCTCGTATCAGCGCAGGTACAAGAAGGATGGTATTACGACGTCTGGTATCCAGGCTATATGTGGGCTGATACTCCGAATTCATGGCGTGCTCCTGGCTTTGCCTTTAACGGCAGTACGAATGGATATCGCTATGCATATGCGCCGCTTGAAGATGCGGTACGTACCCTGCAAGCAGAGGAAACAGCGGATGGTATCTGGACGTTGGCACAGGAGCTATCGCCTTTTTCTAGTGTTGCGGGCCGGAATTTTCCCATTGTCCTCTCCTTTCTTACTAGCAAGAATGAGCCTGTCGCCAGCAAGCTTGCACCGGATCGGGTAGCATCTGTTCTTGCGGCGGCTTTTGCATAAATGATTACATAGAAGAAGCCCCAGAAATCACTTCCAGGGCTTCTCTTTTGTTAGGCTACTTCGAAGTAGTTGTAGTTTGCGGTGGAAATGTAAAGATGAACTGTCGGCCATCGTGTGCAATGGCTTCTACTTGAATTGTCGTTTCATCTAAGGCGCGCATCTGATCACCAGATACGAGATACCGTCCTTCATCGAGTGTAAAGGCGCGGTTTACTACATTGTATTCCGGCGGCTTGATAAATCGTACATAGACATCCTTCCATGCCGGTGCATGATCAAAGCGGATGTTGACGTCGTTAAAACCAGCAATGAACGGTGATACGGCAATATGGGCTGTAACCCCCTGCTGCGTCGCTTCCATCGGTGCCTTGTTCGTAGCAGATGTAAGCGGGATAAAGTTAATCAAAGCCGCAGCGACCAATAAGATGATCGAGCCCAGCCACACTTCCCATTTCGTACGCCGTGCAAACCAGCTTGTCCCTTTTTCTTTTCGTTGCTTTAGATAACGCATCTGCAAATATCCGAGTACCACAACAAGGAGGGTAAGCCCTGCTTTTACAAGCACAGAAGCGCCCCAGATGCTGTTGATGAAATCATTCCATGAAGGTGCATAATCGATGGTCATAGCGATACCTGTGAGAATAATTACACCCATACTGATCAATGCCCAGCGCGAGAATATGCTTCCCTTCTCCTTGAACCATTCCTGCCTGCCTTCTTTTGGAGCAAGCACCAGCATTGCAAACAGACCGCCGAACCATATGGACAGCGCCAGCAGATGGAAGGTATCTAAAATGATGCCGAGTGATCCGCCGTATTCGGCTGAATAGGAGTGTCCGACCAAAGCGTTAAGTGCCAGCGCGCCTCCTAAGAACGGCAGTGTCCATCGTGTAAATGTAATGGCAAAGATCAGCGTGAAGATAAAGGATTGTACTAAGGGTACCCAACCGATACGCAGCCCGGCAAGCTCTGCAAGCGAGATCTCCGGCAGTGCTGCTTTTCGTACAAAGAACAGCGCAATCGTAGCAGCCGCTGTTAGAAAATAAATCGGAATTTGCCAATACTGCCAGCGCTTATGGATATCTTTGCGCCATGCGATGGATTGGACGAAGAGCGTGCCGCCGAATGATACAGCCATGCCAAAGAATGCAATCCAGTTTGGCAGCGTCTCCATACTTAACTCGTTAAGAAAGCCGGCTCCCCCGCTCTTTGGCGGCGGAGACAGTGTCTGAACAGCAAAGTAAATCTGGCCTGTCAACTTGGTATCAAAGGATGCCTCTTCGGGCTTGGCCACCCACTCTACACCGTATGTTCCCGGAAGAAGATCACGGACCGGAGTCAGAATAATTTGGCGCCGATCATTCGGATTGACTTTAATTTTTCCGTTACTGTATTCCTTGTTCCGGTTATCAAAAATAGAGGCATACTCAATTTCAAGCGGTTCTTTAAAGGTGAGCCGTATTTCCTTTGGTGAAGCGGACAGCAGCGCTCCATCCTTTGGCGTTGATTCAGTCAGCACGCTTGATTGTGCATTTGCAAGAGCGGTGGCTGAGGTCGGGGAGAAGGCGAATGCCACAGCACTTACTACAAGCAAGCAAATGAATAATACCGTACGAATCTGTTTTTTTACTGCAACCATAACTCTCTCCTTACCTACACAGTTGTTTCTATGTACGTTCAATTAAACAATATAACGACATTGTTTATGCCACTTACTAGTATAAAGTGAAATTGTGTGCAATATGTGTGGAATTTTCGAAGTCCTTCTGACAAATTTGCGAACAAACAAAAAGAGCCGGACTGGCTCTTTTCTGTGATGAGGGACATCGCGTTATTCCTAGATGATTTTTTATGGAGCGCTGCCGATGACGCATACCGAATTCACAGGCGACATTTCGCGGATATTCATAGTAATATTCGTATACCCAGCCTGCTCAAGATAGCGGACAAACGTATGTCCTTCTGTCTCTGCGGTCTCGTCGGTTGCTCCTTCGTCGTGTGATTGAAGCACAATGGCGATTTTTCCTCCGGGCTTGAGGTATTCGCGCAGCTCTGCTACTCGTTCGGCTGGCTGTTCCCATAAAGGTAGTGAGTTAATCGTCAAAATTTTATCAAACGGCTGGCGATAATCCGGCAGGTTCTTCACATCCGCAGTAGTAAGTGCCACCCTTCCTTCTTCGATCGCGTCTTCGTTTCGCTTCTTTGCTTGATCAAGCATTGTGTCAGATACATCGACACCTGCAACGAATCCCTCTTCTGCAATTTTGCTCATCTTCTTAATGGCAATACCCGGTCCAAAACCGATCTCAAGTATGCGGTCATCTTCTTCGATATGTAAAAGCGAGATCGCCCAGTCGTTTAATTCCTTATTTTCAAAGGCCATGATCATACCTGCAACGTTACCGAGCACTCCTTCTGGTCGTTCAAATTGTTTAAACCACGTTTCTAAAATATTGGCCATGTGTATGCTCGCTCCTTCGCTTATATGATATCTCTTTTTGCAATGCTGCTATTTTCTTATTATGCCTTTTTCCTGATTTTGAAACATAAAAAACAAAATGCGCTGACAGCGTAACGGCTGGCAGCGCAAGAAAGCACAGACTTGTGTATAGTATAGTTCAATGCAACGCTTATGATAGATGATTGACTACATCCCGGTAGGTAATCTCGATGTCACCCCAAAGAGAAGCGTTTTCCTTGATATCTATGTCAAGTTCTTCATAGATTTCAAGCAGCATGCTGCACAACTGATACTTACGATGGCGGTCCGTCTCGCCTTTGATATGCAAAAGCAGACGCTTCGCTTCCTCGCGCATCAGATGATGAAAATCTTCACCCATCGGTATCTCCATATTATCCACTCCTGTTTTTCTTCTTTTTCTCTAAAAAGTACATACACAAAACTGAATTGACAAAAAACAGACAATCTTCTTGTTTTTCATTGTACTACTATAAAGAAGAAAAAGTAAATACTGTTATATAACTGTATGTGCCTTTTCGAAAAATCAGTAGGGTTTTAGTGCTTCTAACTGCTTCTCAAAGCCAGCTCGCCAGCTAGCTGATAATTCACGTACAGCAAGTAGGGTTTGCAGTGCCTGCACATTGCTTATATCATGATACTTACACTGGTTGGCAAAGGTGACGGATACACCGGCCGGATGCCGCTCGATAAGATGGAGAGGTGAATCCGGCGCTACCCATCCCTCCTTAAGCA
Organism: Aneurinibacillus sp. REN35; assembly: GCF_041379945.2. NCBI lineage: Bacteria > Bacillati > Bacillota > Bacilli > Caryophanales > Paenibacillaceae > Aneurinibacillus > Aneurinibacillus baijiui. The sequence goes on from NZ_JBFTXJ020000002.1 coordinate 438,950, forward strand.
CCCGAAAATAAAAACCGGTATAGCCTGTGCGCTGAATACGCAGGGTAAAATCCGGTACATTATACCGAGCCGCTACTTTAAAACACGGTCTGCGCGGTTGGCTGATTTGTATGAAGGCCTCGCCGAAGCAAAAGATATCGCCAATACACACCTCATCTTCAGACAGCCCCTTCGTTGTTAAATTCTCGCCAAAAGCCCCATAGGAGAGCGTTTGACCAATATCTTTCTCCCAGTATGAATAGTGTTCATGCGGATAGGCACACAGCGCTTTGTCCACGCCTCCATGATGAACAAGGTCCGCTTGCCCATCTCCGTCCAAATTCAGCGTAGACAGATAGATACGTCCTTGAACTGGGTCTTTGTGGATACCTGTTTCAATTTCACGCCCCTGATACGTTTGTGTTTTGGGTTTTCCAATATTGAGTGCTATAAGTCCACTTGACATCGTACTCTTCCCCCTTTTTATGTTAACTAGATAGGAAAATACCGCGAATTCATTGAATGCGCGGTATTTGGCTGCTCCTCTTATTTTAGTCGTCGTTTGCGTTATATGTAAATCCGATAGACGACAGTGCCTGCTGTAGATTGGCATATGTATCGGTTTTGCCGAAGTCGATGCCAAGGCTGACCACGGTTTGCGCGATTTCCGGTCGAATGCCGCTGATCTTTGCATCAACACCGAGCAGTCTGAGCGCATTAATAATTTGGAAAATCTGCTGCGCTACAATGGTATCGATAATGGGTACCCCGGACAGATCAAGAATAAAATGGTGCAGTCGTAAATCGGCACTTCGTTTTAACGCCTCTTCCATCAATAATTTGGCACGGTGCGTGTCGATATTACCAACGATAGGCAGCACCGCGACCCCCTGGGCTACCGGTACGACAGGAACCGATAATTCAAGCAGGGCAACCTGTGATTTTTTCATTTGCTCGTCATGATAACGGACGAATGGAAGGCTGAAGCTGTAAACCACCTTATTCATGATAGCATCGAGACGGGAAATGATACTATAGAATTCACGAAGCGATACGTTCATGCGCTCAGCTTCTTCTCGAATGACTTCACCAATTTCACTTCGGTACTGAGGTACTTCATCTAGCATGGAATCGAGGGTAGTCCCAAGCATTGCGCAAGCAGTTCCGGTCTCTTCTCCCCATTCCATGAGGCGGGTCGTGCGTTCTTCTTCTGCCATGGACATGGCCTCGCCGTACAGTTGTACAAGATCAACTCGAAAATCATTGAGCTGATCGGCTAATGGAAGCAGGTTAGGGTATTTTGCGTTTTGTTTTTCTGTGATTTTTGCTGCAAGCTCGTATCGCTTGGCTACGATTTTTTCACTGATTGTCTCTAGAGTCTTATTCATCAATATCTCCTCTCGCTCCTTGGAAAATCATCCATTTTTCGGGCAGACGGACGACCCCTCTGCAGAAAAAGCAAGAAGGGGTGCGCAGATAATAAAAGTATTCTCCTTTATCATTGTACCTATTATGCGTTTGAAAAAAAAGATAAACTCATTCAGTTCTTTTGTTTCCTGGATTGCCAAGAGGTTTTATTTTTTATATAATTTTCTTAATTTTAAAAAACAAAACAATCTAAGGGGGTTCACATGAACCGAATTAAACATGCAGGGATATTATTTCTTATTATTATCATGGGCTTGCTTGCATCCGCTTGCGGCTCCAAATCTGAGCAGCAGGCAAGTGCGCCGGCGGCTAAAAGCGAAGGACAAGCAGCGCCTGCTGAGCAAAAAACGTATACTGTTGTCATGCATGCCGAGTTTCCGCCGTTTGAGTATTTAGATCCGAGCGGAAAACCTGTTGGCTTTGAAGTGGATCTAATTAACGAGATGGCCAAAGAAATGGGCTGGAAGCTTGATATTAAGAATACAAGCTGGGATGGTGTATTCGAAGAAATCGGCAGCGGGAAGGCACAACTTTCCATCTCAGGTATTACAATCAAGCCGGATCGTGAGAAGCTGTACTTGTTCTCTGAGCCATATTTCCAGGCAAAGCAGCTTATTCTTGTACCGGAAGGCTCCCCAATCAAGAGCCTGCAGGATATTAAAGGACATAAGGTGGGTGTTATGACATCCACTACCGGAGCATTGATCGTGCAAGAACTTCTGGGCAAAACCAACAAAGACATTCTACAGTACGATGAGATGCCGAGCATGGTAGAAGACTTATACAACAAACGGGTTGATGTAGTCGTTGCGGATAACGCTTTCCTAATGGAACATATGAAGAAGAATCCAAAGCCAGGTTACGTAACGATTGATGATCCAAGCATTCCAAAAGAGAATTACGGCATTATGGCCAACAAAAAAGATACAGAGCTGATGAAGCAGGTGAATGAGGCCTTCAAAAAGGTAAAGGACAGCGGCAAGTATGATGAGATTTACAAGCAGTATTTTGGTGATATGAAGTAAGTAAAGCACCCCGGCTAGAACGATTAGAGCCGGGGATTTTTGTGTGCTTCTCTATTTAGAAAAGATGTGGCTGCCAATTTTGGCTGATGTCGTATGGGAACGTACCCATTGATTGTCTGTCTTATCCGGGTTGTAGAAGATGAGCGCGGCACGGCTCGGATCATTGCCGCGCAAGGCCTCCTGTACGGCTGCGATCGTATCTTTAGACGGTTGTACCTGATAGATGCGCTTATCTAGCACCGGAGAGTACTGGTAGTAGCTTTTACCGTTATATGTATCCACCTGGAAGATGACACCCTTAAGCGTGTTCGGCCACTCCGGACTTTTTACACGATTTAGAACGGAGGCTGCGACAGCAACTTTACCATTATACGGCTCTCCCCCCGCTTCCGCTTCGGTCAGCTTATACAGCCAAGCAATCTCGTCCTAGCTATACGAATGTGTTGTTGTTTTTATTGATGCAGCCGCAGCCGGTTTCGTGCTTGCCTGCTTGGTGGAAAGAGATAGAGTAGCCGGTGTATTTCCTGCTAGCTGTATGCCTAGCTTCTCAGCAGCATACCGCAGCGGTACATAGGTTCCGTCTTCTCGGTCCGTTGTCGTTGTTTTTATGAATTCACGCTTCCATACTCCGCTTTGCTTTGTGTAGATGTCCACATAGTTTTTCCCGGATGGAAGCCCGATGATCATATCGCCTTTGCTAAGTGTGACGGCGTGATAGTCCTTGTTCCAGCCGACCGCAATACCCATGTTTTGAAAGAAGACGGCAGGTACCATCATGGAGTCATGTTGTAGAAAGTATTCCGTATGTATTTTTTGTCCGTTGACTGGGATGGCCGAGGAAGCTGCCTCGGATGCGCCTGCTCCCATGGTTCCTGCAAGCAAGGCAGCAAGTATGGCTGTGATCGTTCTTTTCTTCATAATGTTCCCTCCTTTGCCATTGCCCCCCCATTGTAACCAGAGAAGAGAGCGAACTTCTATCTGTAATATGTGGAAGCGGTGTAAGGATAGGGAAGTGAAGTGTTTTGTGAGTTGCCGCCACAAAGGTTCTATGCTAGTGTAAAAAAGGTTGTGTAGGTGTTTTGCGACATGGGAGTGATGAAACCGGATGAGTGAAGCGGTACGAAAATGGAATGACAAATGGAGAAGATATGTGGAGCAGATCAAAGACAAGCGGGCAGCGCAGCTCTCAGACCGCAGCTTTGATTTTCTTTGCACCCTTGAATTCTTGGATGCATTTGTACGTCCGTCTGCGAAGCTTTCGATGGAATTTCTTATCCGCTGGCGTGGAACTGATTATTGTTTTGTCTATGAGGATAGCGTCGGCTCCGATTCATGGAAGGTAGACAGTCGATTGGGTACGCGTTCATACCGCCAATCGATCACTGATTTTTTCGGCAGCTACAGTGAGGCAATTGTTGTACGCAAATGCTTCGAACAATTCGGTATGGAAACGATGGCCCGCGATATTCAAACGTACAAGGATACTGAGTTTGAGAGGGTGTTTGATGAACGCTTCACCGGGATGCGTATTACAGGGACGAAACATAGCGCAGGTGAAGTGTATTTTGTATTGGAAGACGGTGAAGAGCTTCCGGTTACTCCATTTTATGAAGCGTCTAGGAAGACATATCAACATCGCAGTACTAAAGAATAATATAGCAAAAAGCCAGCCGCATCATGCAGCTGGCTTTTACTTTTCAGACTATTAATCGATCGATTAATAGTCTGAAAATGAATCAGAACTTGGGAGAAGTAAGGTGACTACTGTACCTGCTCCTACCTTGCTTGCAACAAGCAATTGACCGCGGTGGCCGCGAATGATTTCCTTACTGACGGCAAGTCCGATCCCGCTTCCTGATAATCTGCTTTTTCCTTTATAGAACTTCTCGGTTACTCGTTGTATATCCTCCGGGGAGATTCCCTCGCCGCTGTCCGCGATATCAATTCGATAAAACATACCGTCTGGCTGTAGAGAAAGGCGAATCCATCCAGTAGGCGGGGTAAACTTAAGCGCATTATCAAGCAAATTCACCAATACCTGCTTCAGACGATTTGGATCGCCCAACAGTCTATGCTCCCCTTCGGCAATGCTGGTCTGCAGGCAGATGCCTTTTTCCTTGGCACGAACCTCAAATTGAACATCCACTTCAAGAAGCAGCGCTCGAAGATCAATCTGTTTTCGATCCAGCTTGATCTTCTCGGAATGCAGCTTGGAGAAATCTAATAAATCCTCCACAAGCAGAATCAATCGGTCGGTTTCTTTTAGAATGACCCGCAGTCCCATCTCGGTTTCTTCCCGGTCATTAGGGTCCCCGGAAAGCAGGGTCTCAGCCCATCCCTTAACGGAGGTTAGCGGCGTGCGCAACTCGTGGGAGACGGAAGAGATAAAGTCGTTTTTTAGCTGCTCCGTCTTTCGAATCTCATCAGCCATATGCTCCATCGTATGCGCCAGTGTGCCGATTTCATCAGAGGAAGCAGCATGAACCGGGTGTGTATAGTCTCCTCTTGCGAACGCATCGGCCGCCCGCGTAAGCGTCTGAATGGGGGCGATGATTTTTTTTGCGACAGCCATGCTCACTAACAGAGAAAATGCAATAACAAGCATGCCTAATAAGAATGCCCATCCAATAATATTATTGACATGATCATCGATTTTTTCCAGTGATACGGTATAGCGGACAACGCCGACAATATGGTCTTGGAAGCGAAGCGGCTGTGAGATGGCAAGCAACCGCTCGGTGTTCCCGCCTTCTTCTCCCTCCCACTTACCTGTCTGTCCTCCGAGCGCTCTCTGAACATCCGGCGTGTTGATGATACGTTCAGACGGGAAGCCGTATGAGTCACTGATTACCCGGTGTCTCCAATCGAGAACTTCCACACGGGCGATCTCATCCGGGGGAAGATTTTCGATAATTAGCCCGGCTGTTTCAGAGAGGCGTGCTCCGCCGTAATACTTGTTGAAAAACTGTGTCGAAATCGCGGAACGATTCGTCAGGAACTGAACGGTGCTCGCATAGTAGTACTCCCGTAATGCTAAGAGGAATGCACCTTCTAGCAGCACGACAACCAGCACGATAATCATGCCAAAAGAGAGCATCAGCTTCTTTTTGATCCCTTGTTTCTCACTCATTGTCCGTGTTTCTTCCAACGGTATCCATATCCCCATATCGTCTCAATATGGGCCGGTTCCGATGGATCGTTCTCCAGCTTTTGGCGCAATCTGCGAATGTTTACATCGACGATTTTCAGATCACCAATGTAGAACTTTCCCCACACATGATTTAAAATATCATCCCGGCTTACCGCTTGGTTTTCATTTTTCATGAAAAACGACATCAGATCGAATTCCTTTGGTGTTAATTCGATTTCTTTTTGCTCCTTCAACAGCTTGCGTTCCTTGCGGAAAAGCCGGAACGGCCCGGAGGATAATATGATTGATTCCTCAAAATCGCTTGGCAGCCTTCGCAGCAGCGATTTAATTCGAGCCATTAGCTCCATCGTACGAAACGGCTTGCAGATGTAATCATCCGCCCCAGCTTCAAGCCCTGTCACAATATCTTCTTCCTGGGTTTTGGCCGTCAGCATAATAATACCGATCTTCGGATATTTTTTCCGTAAAACCCGGCAGACTTCCACACCATTTATACCCGGCAGCATAACATCAAGCAGAGCAACGGTAATCTCCGGCGTACATTCTATCTTCTCAAGCGCCTCTTCTCCTGTTGCGGCTTCTACGACATCAAATCCTTGACGTTTTACATTAACACGGATAAAGCTGCGGATGGATTCTTCATCTTCAAGTATTAAAACCTTCATAATCTTCCCTTCCATCATTAATCAAAATGAAACAATTCAAAATAGGAGGTAATGTTTTGCTTGGTCAGACGTATACTTTCCGGCTCTGGGGTCGGATGAATGCGTCCCTTGGGAAAGGTAGCCACAAAAACATGCCGGTGGTCCTCCGCAACTACAGTATAGTCTTCCTCTTGGTATTTGAGTGTCTCCTCTTCTTTTGTCCATTGTGCGAGTTTGTATGGACGGATTGTCAGCCATTCCCCAGTTATTTTTCCCGTCGCATCCACATAGTAGAAGGTAGAAATTAATCCTGCTCCTTCTGTCTTCGTTTGCTTCACTGTATAACGCTCATGCCATAGTTCGGGAATGTGGAAGCGATAGCCGCTCTCGATATCTGTATAACTTTGATGTACCGCCACCAAACCGCTCTTACCGTCCCAGCGGTACCATCCGTCAATCCAGGGAACATCAATCAGGGGCATGTCTTCACTGCCCGGCGGCTCTTGCTGAATGCCAATTTCGATGATGCCATCCCCATTGATATCTTTGCTGTAAAGCGAGTGCGGCTTATAGGTCTGTGCCGTCTCATCTTCGGGTGTCGCGACCACATTATGCAAACGATTATTTTGCAAAACAAGCAGCGCTGTATATGAAGAATGTGCGCCGATACCCATATCAACGAATACCCCCTTTTGTCCTTGGGCGGCATTTCCGATGAGTACCTGTTCGTAGCCGTTCATCGCACCGTTCATTGCTAGTTGATCAATAAGATGCAGACGCTGATTTTTTATCGTATAGACCTGGGCTTTCGCTTTTCCCTTTTCTTGATCATGTGTAAGGGCAACGATCTCCGGCTGCGGGTCATCATTAAGATTGCCAATGGCGACTTCCGTATAAGTGAGCATATCAATTCGCTTTATTTCTTTATTTTTGAATTGATAGATGGAGAGTGTATTCCAGTAAGACGATTCATCTACACCGACAAGCAGTTCAGGGCGCTCGTTGCCATCAAGGTCCTGTATCGCCGCATAGGTGATGGCTGTTCCCTGAAATGCCAGGCTCGATGCTTTCTTCCATGTTCCGGATTCGTTTACCATGATCAGCATACCTACTTCAGATGTCTGCTGTTTTTGATAGAAGGCGATGGCTTCCTGTATCCCGTCTCCGTCCAGATCGACAAGATTGATTGCGCTCGTCCGCTCCGATTGCACCGGTAGCGTTAGCGCCGCATCGTCGGGAAGTGTATGTATAATGGCTGCACGGGCTTTTTGCTGCGCTTCGTCAAGCCGTGGTGCCGTAAGCAGGTCAATGGGAGAGGAAGCTGCCTCACACCCGGACAGGGCAAGGCTTAAGGCGAACATCAATAGAAGGGTTCGCACCTTTTTGTTCATCATCAGTGTCCTTTCCTCTAGTATGGAAATTTATTATACGTTATGCCGGATGCAAAATCGTATCAAATTGGTTACAGAGTTTACTCTACTTAATTCGCGCAAAAAAGTAAAAGGCAAAGGGATGGACAATTGTCCATTTTCCTTTGCCTTTTGGTAGTTGGTTCATTCATTACATTGCAGCAGAAGTATCTTTATTTATCGAAGTAATTTTGTGGTTCCACATTATCTTTGATGTCGATAAACAGATGACCGTCCTCTTTTAACTGGGTTGCCTTCTCTTCTGCCTCTTGTCTGGATTCGAACATTTGGGAATGTTTTTGGCTATCTTCTTTTGTTGTCCAATATAATGCGTACATGTTCATCACCTCGTTATATCCTTTCCCTTTCTGTACATACATTGAAACGTTACGAGATGCGTTTTTCCTTTTGCAGTGCGGCCATCGCATATAAAAGCAGGTAGCGTTCCTTAGGGGTTAGGCGCAGCCAGTCTTTTGCTTTGTATATCATCGTATCGCCTCCTTGCTTTAGCATCTTTATATGAAATCAGATGATTTTATTGTAAATACTTGTAGTATGTTTTTACCTCATACATTTTGCATGGAACCAGATTTCGGAAAGAGAGACTGCCGCAAATTCTTACTTCAATCCACAAAACTTTCTCTCTTTTGCGCTGTACAGGCATATAGGTAGCATGTTTTTTAGATATTTACGTCTGAATTTGCCGAGAAAAGAAGAAATTTTTTTAAAAAAATAAAAAAAGCGCAGCGATATGCCGCGCCATAGTCTGTCGACTCCTATGAAGTCGACAGCTAGCTACTTTCGTTCTCTTTTTATAAAAATTCAATTACGGAAGGAATCTAGTGTATTCGTCCCGCTTTTCCTGCATATTTTTCATCATGCGGGAAACGTGCGCGTCCTTTGCCAGTTCCGCACGGCTTTTTGTGCGTTTGGCAAAAGTAACGGTAAAGAAAATCATATTAATCGTTACCATCCCGGTATCCTCCTTTATTAATTGTAAATGGTCGCAATTCCTTCATGTGTGGCCCTTCTCCTGTAACAGCCAAGCCAGCAATACATTTTCTCGCAACATATAACATACCCCCTTCTTCGTGTATAAAAATATATAAAAAATGCCGCAAGCCTATACAGGGCCTGCGGCACATGCGCAAAAAAGAGCGCAAAAAAGCCGCAGACGTCCGTACAAGACCCGCGGCATCCTTTATCCATGAAGTGTGAAACAGTCTCTGAAGAACTAGATCAGAAACCGGCGAGGTCGAAGAAGAGTATGCAGTTGGCAAAACGTACCGGATTTTGTGAAGCCTACCGTCTGTTGAGTGATGCATTGAACTGCCAACATAATTCTTCGCCTCCTTTTCAAATTAATTACAATATTCATTATACATAGTCAACCAAAAGATGTAAAGGGCGTTACCATATTTTTTCAGTGCCTAATTCAATGAGATGAGCCAGCACCTCTTCCGCGCTGCGCTCTGTCTGCCCGCCGCCCTGCGCCATTTTTGGATTGCCGCCACCTTTTCCGTTGATATAAGGCAGAGCGGCTTTGGTTAGCTCGTTCGCTGAAATGAGCGGATGGTCTCCACGAGCGCAGATGAACTGTACACGTTCTCCTTTAGTCGCTACAAGCAGAACCAGAGAACTTGCTTCCTGCTCGGTGATCAACCGGGCCAGCTTTTGCATCTCCTGTATTGTACGACCGGACAGTACGTTTGCTACAAGTTGGATGCTGCCTTTCTGTGCAGCTTGCTCAAGTAATGTCTTTGCTTCCACTGCCAAAAGTTGTTCTCTCATGTCGCGTAAAGCGCGTTCATTTTCTTTCTGACTGGCTAGTATTCGTTCTGCCTGCTTTGATAAATTCTCTTCTGCACTGCTAAGAAGGCGGCTTAGCTCACGGAGAATCAAGTGCTTTTCTTTGCACGCGCGTACGGTGCGGGCTCCACAGATGAACGTAAGCCGGATCTGTCCCTTATAGCGTTCCCAGCCAAGAATAATAATCGGACCTACTTCTCCGGTACGTGTTGGATGCGTGCCGCCGCAAGGGCTGTAATCGAAATTCTCTACTGTAACAATACGGATGTTCTCTGTCACAGATGGCCGTTTGCGCAGTGGAAGCGCCTCTAGCTCTTGCGGTTCAACAAAGTGGGCCGTAATGTTCCGGTTCTCAAATACGATCTGGTTCGCGCGTTCTTCTGCTTGGTCTGCGGCCCCCTGTGTTAGTTCATCAATTGCCAGATCAATGGTGACGCTCTCCTGCCCCATATGAAATCCAATTGTCGCAGCCGCAAACAGCTCCTCAAACGCGGCAGAGAGAATGTGCTGTCCGGTATGCTGCTGCATATGATCAAATCTGCGTGTCCAATCAATCGTACCGGTAATGTCGGATGGTGTATCCGGCAGTTGGTTTGCCAGATAGTGCCGTACCTCTCCTTCGACTTCTTCCACATCGGTCACCGCTACATCTCCTAGAAGCCCCGTGTCGCACGGTTGTCCGCCACCCGTTGGATAAAAGGCGGTCTGGTTCAGCACCGCGTACCATCGCCCGTCGCTATCTTGGGCTTGATGAAGGATGCGTGCGGTAAATTGCTTTATGTATGGATCGTTGTAGTATAATAGATATTCCATGAAATCTCCCTTCCCCTGCGGAAAATATAGGATGCTACAGTCATCATAGCACAAGGAGGAAACCATGATACAGCCGATCCCTGACCATCTGCGTGAAAATCTGGACGTATTGTTCGTTGGCTTCAATCCAAGCCTTCGTTCTGGAGAGATGGGACATCACTATGCCAATCCGAACAACCGCTTCTGGACCATATTATATGAAGCCGGATTTACCCCACGCAAATACACACCTGAAGAAGACCGTGACCTGCTTGCGCTTGGCTACGGATTTACGAATATTGTGGCTCGCCCGACACGCGGAGCGGAAGATATTACGAAGGAAGAATATCGCCAAGGACGGGATATTCTAAAGGAGAAGATCAGACGCCTGAGACCACGGGCCGTGTGTTTTGTCGGAAAAGGAGTATACCAGGAATACAGCGGGCGGCGCAATGTATCCTGGGGGATGCAGCCAAACCCGGTGATTCCTGGTATCGTAGAGTTTGTTGCTCCTTCTTCAAGTGGACTGGTTCGAATGAAGCTTGCTGAGATTGTAGCGATCTTTAGCGAGCTTAAGGAATGGGTGGAGAAGGAGAAACGATAGAATTATGGAGTTGTCTGTTCTTGTGGCTGTACCTCAGTACTCTTTGTATGAGCGGCACGCAGACGAGCCAGTTCCGCTTCTACACTCGGATCATCTAGATTACTCCGTGGCGCAGAATGGGGTGCGTAGGCGAAGCGAAGCGTGCGGCTCGCTTCCGCGTCTGCTTCCATATGCATAATTTTCTCTTCCATCCGTGCAAATCCGTGTGCTGCGCTTTTCGTATCGATTGAATGCAGTGCCGTATGCATGCTTTGGCTTGTTTTGGCAACGCGGGCTCTAGAGAGAAGCGCTTCTTTTTTGCTGCGCATTTCATAGAATTTATCCTTGAGTTCTTGAAGCTGTTCGCGCAGCTCTATCGTGCGCTGGCGTGAGGAAGAGAGAAGCTGTTCATATGTTTCCTTGCGTGCGGTGCACTGCTGCTTATCAGCTACTGCTTGACGAGCGATGGTCTCCTCCCCTTCTGCGATGGCAAGTTCGGCTTGACGCTCACGCTTGGCGATTCGCTGCTCCGTTTCCCCAATCAGCATCTCCCAATTCTTCTCCTGTGCCACTTGTCTGGCAATCGCCACTTCCGCTTGGGCGATTTCTGCCTCCATATCCCGCATATATTGATTAAGCATTGCCGCCGGATTTTCCACTTGATCAAGTGTCTGGTGGATAGCGGCTGTGGTGATGGTTTCGATTCGTTTGAAAATACTCATGTCATTTCCTCCTTGATTTTTGTATTTATTTTTTGTTGTGCAGCTGTTTTTCCCATTCATCAAGCGCGTCGAAATTCGATACCGGATGATGTGGGGCTGTGGATGGATAGGTATTCGTATCGCTATGTTCCCACCATCGCCCGCCCCCGTTTTGCTTTAGCATTTTCCAGCCCTTCGCTACCAGGATGCCGCCGATAATAAGCGGGATTAAAAAGTCGAGGTGCAGTGTCCCCATCAGGATCAATCCGCCGATTCCAAGAAAGATCCAGCCGCGCCGTTTACGGCGATTGCATGTGTGCTCCATATCGTTTCTTCCTTTCTTGTGTTCGTTTGATGTGTGCTGCGTGATTTCCTTTACACGTCTAATGTTACCGTGATGACGTGTTTGCTAAAACTTGCTTCGGATTGATTTTGTCTCCTACGCGCGGCGGAGAAGAGACTCGGCCTGTGGCGAGAGCGTGCCTCCGTCTCTATAACAAAACTGCGCCGCCGGACTCGTATCCAGCAGCGCAGTTTTGTTTAGATATTCAATAGATCAGCCTGGTAATCCGGCCTCATCAACTTCTTCATCGATCCACGCAATGAGACGAGAATCGAAAGCTGCAGCTTCCTCCAGCATCGGATTGTGTCCGCTATGCTCAAACACGATTTTTCTTACATGCTCATAGCTTTCGTCAATAGAATCCCACAGGGAGGCAGGTCCGATTAAATAATCATACCTTCCCAAAGCGATGAACACGGGCTTATTGATATCTGATAACGACTGAATCATGTTACACTGGCCGAAAGCATCGCCCCATAAATAATCGATGACAGGCATATTGGTATACACACCCTCCCACAAGGAAGCCGCATCGAAGGTATAATCGTAAAAGCTGTGCGCTCCCATCCGAATGCACATATGCGCAAAGCGTCTTTTCGGATCTTTTTCGATGTCGCCAGCCAGAAGAGCGATATCTTGTTCAAACGTTTTCTTCCGTTCCGGGCTTGCTGTTTGGTCAAAAAAAGCGATGCTTTGTTTTTGTCTTTCTTGGCTGTTTGTAGGCGCTGTATTGAATAAGGCGACTTTCTGCACATGTTCCGGATATTTCCTGGCATATTCAAAAGCCAGAAACGCGTTTCCGGAATGTCCCGCCATGACAAAATCCTCTATAGCCAGTGCTTCTCTTATCGCTTCAATATCATCAAGAATTCGATCCAATGTATAATCCGCTGGCTTTGCCTCCGGCGGTGACTGCACATGCCCTTTGTGGTCAATAAAGATAAGCTGCATATGGTTTCGCAGCTCTTCAGAAAATAACCTAGGATAATACATTGCACTGCCGACGACCAGCATGGGCTTTCCCTGCCCTTCGATTTGATACGCCAGCGTAAAGCCGTCCCTTGTTATGGACCCATGGTCTTTCACCACGATGTTCCTCCTTCTGCCGTCATATTTTTCATCTGTTTTATGCTTGCTTTGCTTTATCATACCAAGCCAGTCTATTTTGAAAAAGAAAAATATGGTACCATTGATACAGGAGGGGGACATATGAAAATAGCAAATCTACATATATTTATTGTAAAAGTTCTGCTTACGCTTGGTTTAGCCTACTACTCCTTAATTAATTTTTTATATCCGCTGGACGATCTTACCATGCCCTCTAACTGGTTGATACCTCGCAACTGGCTGCTGCCCTTCTTGCTGCTTGCGTTTATTTTGATGCTTATACAGGATGCATATAGATTTCAAAAAGATGCGAGTTGGAATCAACGATTCAGATGGAAAAAAAGAAACAAGTCAGCGTAAATAAAAGGACAGTACATGGTTTATACAAATCCTATGTACTGTCCTTTCTTATTATCTAAAACGCTGCTCGATCTCTTCTCGGTCATATTCAGCAAGCCAAGCATTGTATGTCTCATATATCGGACGTATGATGTCTTTATTGTTTGCGATGACTTCACACCCTCTATCATCATAAATAAAGAAAATCACATGTTTCGTAGCGTTAATGAAAAATACATCAGGATAGTATACGAAGTGTTTGTGACCCAGCTTAGGTTTTAACGGGAAATCCTCGTTACAAGTTGCTTTAATAAGTAGAGGGTATTGAATATTTTGTTTGCGGCATTGTAGCGAAAACCGAGAAGTATAGCATTGATCAGCTTTCTCTTCCTCATCAAACACATACGACAGAAGTTCCTGTTTTACTTGAAATTTCATGTCTTTGTTTTTTTATGTAGCGACTATAGACCTTTATTTTTTTGTTCCTGCTGTTATAGGCTGTGTGCTGATAAACATTGGTAACGAGGAAGATTTGGTCTTGTTCATGAAAAATATCATTAAAAATAGATAATGCCTGGCTATATACTCGTTTGAATCTATCGAAGTTAAGGTCATTCGTTCCCCTTTTTAATTGATATATTCCATCTCCTAGCTCGAAATGAATGCCTATATCCCATTGACGATACAGGCTGGGTTTTAAAATAAGCCCAGGAAAAGTAGTTGTAAGATATTCTGTTAGCTCCATAAACCCTCTCCTACCTTTTCGTCAGATGTTATACCTCCCCACCCAAATTGAAAGCTTCTATATAGTTTCTAGAAGCCTTTCAATCTCTTCAGCTGCTCTTTTTGCAGCGGTAACCATCTTAGGAAGCTGTACATAATTTAACCGAGATAAAGGTCCCGAAATAGTGAGGGCCGCCACAATATTTTTATCTGGTCCAAAAATGGGTGCTGCAATTCCGCGAGCATCAGGATCTACTTCTTCGCTAGTCACAGCATAACCTTGCGCTCGAATTAGCTGCAGCTCTTCTTCCAATGTTTCTACATCAAAGGTAGCAGAAATTTTATCGAGAACAACTTGACGGTGCTCTTTTCTTAAATAAGCAAGGATTATTTTGGATGGCGCTCCCCTATGCAGAGGTCTCTCTTGGCCGGTAGTATAGGAAAGTCGAAGCTGCTGCGGACTTTCCACATGTTCGATTACACTTACCTTTGTACCCGCAACAGCGGTTAGTGCGACCGTTTCTTTGGTTTCTTTGGCGAGTGCTCGCATAACTGGCAGCGCGAGTTCAGTTAAATCAGCACGTGGTCGTATAAGTCGTGCAAGATCGGCTGTAAGCCACCCTGGTCGGTAACGACCCTGTCCAATTGATTCTAGTAAACCTTTTTGTTTTAGGATTTGAACAAAACGATAGGTAGTACTGCGTGGGATTCCTAGCTTTTTAACGATCTCATTTATTGTAAGTGAAGGATTGTCCTCATCAAAAAGAAGAAGAACGTCAAGACCGCGATCTATTGTTTGATTTTGACTAGACTTCATTTGCATCATCTCCTCTTTAGTCCCGCCTAATGGGATTATTCATTATGTAATTAAATATTAGATTAAATAATTCTCATATTATAAGAATCTAAATTTGTTTTGTTTCTAATTATATTTTTATAATTGTTTTAATTGCAAGACTTTTATAAGGAGGTGAATGATACAGCATGAAAGATAAAGAAATTATAGCGCAGCATCTGTCCTCAGCGTCCTTTAAACCATATGGAGATGTCATCGAGCCAAAGGGAGCATATAAGGAAATTAACGATGGAATGAGCAAGAAATGGAATCACATGATTGATCCGTATACTTTCATAGAAGGGAATCAGGGCATTAACCTTGGTGTATTAAGATCTCAGCCTGTTCATCCTGTAGTCTCGAAAATGGAGCGTCACTTCTTTACGTCACAAATCTTTATCCCTATGGGCGGCAAACGTTTTCTGGTCATTGTTGCTCCATCTACCGACGAATCGCCAGATATTGAACAAGTAGAAGCCTTTATAAGCGATGGCAAGCAAGGGGTTTGCTTTTATCCTCGGACATGGCATTGCCCTCTTATTCCCTTGGAAGGTGTGATAGAGTTTGTATCTATTATGAAAAACAGCGAAGTACCAGACGTTGAAATCGTGTCTTTTCCAGATGATGAACAGATGACGGTGAAAATAGGATAGGAGGAAATAGGAATGCGAAAACAGTTAATTGATTTAGATATCCCGGGACCAAAAAGAGATTATATTGGATATGGCCGAAACATACCGAAAGTAACCTGGCCGAATAACGCTCAGGTCGTAGTTAATTTTGTAATCTCCTATGAAGAAGGATCAGAGCATATGAAGCCTTTAGGTGATGATGAAAATGAGGGAATGGTTGAGATTCCAAGCAGCATGGCTCCAAGTGAGCGTGATTTGGCAGTTGAATCTATGTATGAATACGGAAGCAGAGTTGGAATCTGGCGACTTCAGCGTATTTTTGACCAGTTAAAGGCACCAGCTACCCTCTTCCCGGCTGCGGTCGCTTTGGAACGCAATCCTGAAGTTGCTGCATGGATAAAGGAATCTAATCATGATATCTGTGCTCATGGATGGAGATGGGAGAAGGCATGGAGATTGACTCGTGAAGAGGAAAAGCAGCGGATACAATGGGCAGTTGAGTCCATTGAAAGGACTTGCGGCATTCGTCCGGTTGGTTGGTATTGTCGTTATGGTCCATCCGTACATACACGGGAGCTGCTTATTGAACAGGGAGGCTTTGTGTATGATGCTGATGCTTATAATGATGAGCTTCCATATTTTGTTCGAGTGAAGGACAAAGAACATTTGGTTGTTCCGTATTCTCAAACAATAAACGATGGTAAATTTGTCAGACCGCAAGGATACAGCAGCCCAAAAGATTTTTATGAGGCGTTAAAAACCAACCTTGATTTTCTTTGGGAAGAAGGAAAAACGCATCCGCGCATGATGTCGGTTGGCTTGCATCCCCGCTTAATCGGCCACCCATTACGAGCGTCCGCTTTAAAGGATTTCATTGAGTACGCACAACAAAAAAAGAACGTATGGATTGCACGAAGAATAGATATCGCCAATTGGTGGCTTACACATCATCAGACGTTTAACTAAATACTTTGAAAGAAACACGCATGGCGGCTCCAAGGCCGCCTTTATCCTCAATTCCTTGGTCAATATTCATGCATTTACTTGATGATGCTAGTAATAAGTGTGTAGGAGGAATAAAAATGAGCTCTGTATTTATTGTAGTGATAGTGATGCTTTTGGTATTGATTGGGACTAGCTTGTTCTCATTCTATATTGGAAGAAAAAATAAAGGCGCTGACCATTGGTATGTTGGCGGACGTTCATTACCTCTTTATGTTGTAATAGGAACACAATTTGCTACCCTTATGGGCGGCGGCGTGCTAGTGGCTCACGTAGGTATTGGCTTCACGGCAGGATGGTCCGCGACAACGTATGGATTGATTTCAGCCATTGGAATTATACCTTTTGCAATTATGGCTAAATGGTTGCGGAATGAAAATTTCTCCACCTTACCTGAAGTAATCAAAAGGTTGTACGGTGATAACAAGCTTCTATCAAGCCTCACCATTCTTATGACGATTGTCATTCCTTTTGGATGGCTATGCAGTCAACTTGTAGCGTTTGGCAACTTATTTTCCCTTATTACAGGTGTATCCCCCTCCGTGTTGATCATTATATTTGCCATCATTAGCTTGGCTTTCGTTCTACCTGCCGGTATGACGTCTGTAGCTTGGACTGATTTCATCTTTGGCTGCGGGATGGCAGTTATTGCCGTATTAACTGCGGTATTTGCTCTCGATCTATCGGGGGGATGGGAACAAGTGAAGGCCACTATTCCTACAGAAATGTCGAGTTTCCCTCAAGGGATGGGGGCAATTGGAACGTTGACAATTGTGTTTTGGTTATTTGCGATATTACCGGGGAATTTAACAAATCAGCAAGTGTACCAGAGAGTTTTTTCTGCAAATAACGCCAAAAACGCGAGAATCGCCATTCTTGTTTCCGCTATATTATATTTGTTTGCGCTCGTCTGGGCATCGATCATGGGGATGACCATTCGCTCTATGAATCCTACTCTTGAAAATCCCGAGATGGCTACAGGGTGGTTTTTGACACAAGTCCCAACTTGGTTTCTTACCCTGTTTGCGGCCTTTATCGTTACTACAATTATGTCTACTGTCAGCAGTGCAGTTCAATCTGTCGTTGTTAATTTAACCAAAGATATTTATCAGAGCTATATGAATCCGGATATTAATGATAACGACTTATTGAAAATATCTAGACTGACGACTGTAGCCATTCTTTTTGTTGGGGTTATTCTAGCTATCTTTTTTAAACAAGCACTAGCATGGCTTGTGGTAACTTTTTCTTACTCTGTTTCTACTCTGCTTGTACCTATTATAGTAGGCTTTGCTTTGAAGAATACTCAATTATTGAATCATCAGGGAGCGATCGGGAGTATGGTTATGGGGATAATTTGTGCCGCATCCGCACAAATCATCGGAACAAGTATTCCTTATGTAACTTTTGGAATAGTAGGCTCACTTATTGGGCTGTTTGTTTTTAGCTTTATCTTTAAAAGTAATAGAACTTCCCACGCCATGGAAAATTAATGAACATCCATCTTGATGATGAATATGCAGCAGAAGAGGGAACGGCAGCTATATGCGCTCTTTCCCTCTTATACGGTTTCCAAACCATTATAATCGCGTGCCTTATATTACTTCATAAAAAACGCTATCGTTTTCTGCCAGGAATCTGATTGCCCATACGCATTCCCTTCTAATGTACCTCCACACGTAAAGGTGCCGGACCCCATTTTTATGTTCAGTGTTTCACGTAGAGGGATAACATATGGGATGGGTAAGGAATGCCCTAAATCTTTATACGCTAAAAGAGTGTAGTCATGTTTATATTGGTGTCTTTCTAAAGTTTGGATGATTTCAACGCATGCATCGTGCGTATTCCACACCTGATCTTCACACCCTGCAATCAATAATAAATCTGCCTGGGCGTTCTCTATTTTTATTCGTGCCGCTTCTTTATTTTTGGCGACTTCCACGCTCTTCTTATAGGTGGTAGCAAATCCAAAAGGTATATTCTGTTCTATGCAGCTGCGCTGATGCTCATAAAAAATGGTATTATCGACCGGGATAAACGGCAATGACTTTCCTTTATATGACCATGATGAAACATTGTTGCCGCTCATCAGGCCGTCTAACGCCTGAAAACAATACGCATGGGGGGAAGAGGCTGCTACTTTAGAAATGACAGGATAGCGTGAAGCCAAAAGCAAGGCCAGCTCTCCCCCTTTGGATGTGCCGTGTACATAGATTTCATTATCACGTGTTAATGGATTGTTTGTAAGCCAGGAAAACACCTTTTCAAAATATTCAAGAGGAATTTCTTCGAGCTTTTTTGGTAACCCTTCCTCATTAAAATAGCCAACGGTTACAACAGTAAAGCCCCGAGACGCCAGCGGCCCTGCCAGAAGCGAAAGGCCGCTTCGTTCACCATCAGAGCCGCCCAATAGGATAATGGTTTTATCATTCGTATTATCGGTGTAAAACAGTTCGCCTCTAAATTCATCGGTAATCTGCTGTCGTTTTACGTTGGGCAGCTTGAACATCCGCTCTATTCTTACATGCTCACGTTCTTCTCCGCATTCGCAGACGATGTCGATATATACATTCTTATCGATGGAGATTGCATGAGCAATGCTCCCTCCCCCGCTTCTGACCTTTTGTAAAGAAGAAATCAACCCCATACCATCTATATATTCATACGTTCCAGCATCCGGTTTTTGTTTGGATACATCAACAGTACCGTTTGCATCGGCAGTAAACCAGGCAAATGATTCATACGTTTCACTTGCTACCCATGGAAAATGCATGGATGCAGTGATTTTCAGTTTTTCCCCTGGCAAAAGTTCTGTGATATACATATTGATCTTTTCATCAATAAGCGCAGCGCTTGGTGCTATCTGTACCTTCATCGTATTAAACCCCCGTTCTTCGCGACACAAAATGAGCCAAAGCACGAGTTTGCGCCTCTTGAAACCCTTCCAGCTCCTCAAATTTGTAATTGACATCTTCTTCAAAGCCAACCTGCTCTTCATCGTTAGTGCCGTAGAGTTTCTTTAATAAGCTCCACAATGTTTCCAGTTGTTCAGCTGTAAAATCACTGAAGATATCTGCCATGAAGCATACGGCCTTCTCCCCGCATTCCAGCATCACTTCTTTTCCTGATTCTGTGATGGTAACATTAATGGCACGTTTATCTCGTTTGCTTGGCTTCGTAACGAGGTATCCTTTATTCTCCAGGTTAAGCAGCAGCTTTTTTGCGCTTTGTTTACTCGTCTCTAACTTTCTTGCAATATTAATTAGTGTGGTTTCATCCTCTGGCAAATGAGCGATCGCCAGCATAATAAGATACTGTCGTGATGTTAACTTCTCCAAATATTTATCGCCCTGTGCTTGCAGTTTATTTGTAATGGAGAAAAAAGTAGCGTACGTCTGCTGCATTACATATAACTCTCTAAGCGCTTTAGAATGCTCCATGTAAACCCCTCTCTTATAATCGTCAACATGGTGACTATATCTACAGTACCAGCTGTTTTCATAATCGTCAACATGGTGACTAATAAATGTGTTAAAATTAGGACGGCACACAGTATGTGGCCGCCCTTCTTCACTCCGCTGTAAAGAAAAATTGTGATTCTTCCCATTCTCTCGTTATAGGATGCAATGATTTCTCGGTGAACATAATATTATTATCGTTATCTATGGTGAAGACAGTCATAGCTCGTGTACCATACTCCTCGCTTGCAATAAATAGTGACGAAAGCAAGCGCTCCCATTCTATCCCTACACCCGTATCGGGCAACTCCTCTTCCCCTGCTTGCTCAGCATCCGCAAGAATCGTAAATAGCTCTCTTTCCCGTATGCTTTCTTGCTGCATAATGGTGCTAATTCCCTGAACGCCCTTTCGTACTTTGGGCCACGGCGTATCAAGTACGGCGTTGCTTACACCATGAATACCGGGTGTTACTTCTGTAACTTCATCAAGCAGTGGTGAGTAATAATACAATCCATTCGTATTTCCCACCAACAGATTAAATCCGTTATACTGTTCCTTGTTCTTTTGGACGAGCGTAAGATAGGCCATCGGATGTTCCTTACCCATCAAATAATCGCTGACGAGAAAACCGCGCGAAGCCGCATCCGGACGGTTGTGTTCGGGGCTGCGATAATTCGTCAATGCCGCAAACCGACCACTGCGTGTAATCCCCATCCACGTGCCGCCTTTTTCCAGATCGCGCCCCGCCAGCACATGAGGAGCATCCTCCCAGAATGCGGCCGGAGCTGTTGGACGCTGGTAAAATTCGTCACGGTTGCCTGCCAGCACGAGTTTATACCTTGGGTGAGAGCGATAAGAAAATAACAGTAAACACATCGTATGTTTTCTCCTTTGCCTGTTTCGTATGTATCAGATATGGAAGCTATTCGCTCCAATTCTCCTGGGTAAGTGCATAAATCAAGTGATCTTCCCATACGCCATGGATTCGCAGATAATATTTGGCCAAGCCTTCATAGAGAAAACCGTTTTTTTCTATGACCCGTATCGATGCCTGATTATGCGGCATCACAGCTGCCTGTAGGCGGTGAAGCTTGGCTTCTTCGAATGCGAAGCGTATAGCACACCGCAGTGCTTCTGTCATGTATCCCCTCCCGTTACAGGCTTGATCAATAAAATACCCGACGGTGCCATTCTCCCAGGCACCGCGTACAATGTTACTGATACTTAGACGTCCAATCAGTGTATCTTCTGATGCAAGATAGATTCCAAAGCTATAGCCAATCCCGGCTTTCTGACGTGCCACTGCTTCTTCAATCAAGATGCGCTGCCCGGCAATTGTAAAATATGTATCCGGTCGAATCGGTTCAAATGGTTGCAGAAAACTTCGATTTCGCAGGCAGAGGTCTAGTATCGCTTCTGTGTCCGCTTCCTCAATCAGACGCAAATAAATAGAAGGTCCCGACATGCGCAACTCAATCCTTTCTATGTGATTATAGGACGGCACTACTGTTTTTCGGGGCAGATCTGTCGGAAGTTACACATCCGACAGACAGAATCCGCACTCGCACCAGCAAACTTTTCAATGGGAAGCGGCCGATTATAATACGTATCCGCCAGATAGCTTCGCATGCTTTGCAGGCTTGCCCTGATTTTATGTCGTACCAACTCAAGGTTATCTTCTGTCGGTACGCTGCGTACGCACTGTCCATCCAGCAGGTATTCTGTCCGAACTTCGATAAGGGAAAGCGGTACACCGTAATATTCGTGAAGATACAGAGCATAGAGCCAGAGCTGTTCTTCGTTTTTCTCCGCTATTTTTCCTGTTTTCCAGTCCGCGATTACATACGTTCCATCTGCTCGTCGATAGAGTGCATCAAGCTTGACATAGATTTTCTCATCATCCACGATAAAATCGTTGAGTTTCTCTACTTCCAGCAGAGTGACATGTTCAATATCCTGCATCTCCTGTAAACTTTCACTTGTAAGTAGATGCTCTACACAACCAGTAATTCGAGCACTGACTGCTTCGATGCGGTCATGCGGCAGTTCCCCTTCGTAATACATCTCGTGAAGCATTGTGTATTGCTTCGGATATCCCCACCATTCCTCTCGCTTTTTTGATTCTTGATAGGCACTGTTTAACATGCGTCGTATGTATGTAATGATGGTATCCGGTGTCGGATATGCCTGTTTGGTTTCATGTAGGGCGATAAGCTTCTGTGCGGCGGTATGCACGGCGTCTCCAAGCACCAAATATAGATTGGTTAGCTTTTTCAGACGATAGGCGGTCTGCGCTTCCTGCGACGCGGTCAGTAGCCATCCTCCGTGAGACATATAATAATGATAAAAATATTGCCTTTTGCAGGAATGAAACATCTGATCACGCGACAGGGACCACGACCACTGCGGGTACGGCTGTGTATGATAGGACATAGGCACTCTCCTCTCATTTGCCAATCTCGCCTTTTGTATCCTGTATTCTCAGTATAATACAAAGTACCACCACAGCTACAGACTGAAGGTTATGTAATCATATAGTATGGCATAAAAAGAAAAAGAATCGGATACTAACTCGTTCTCTTGTTACTAAAATAAACATATGTTTAAAAATTAAACGTATTTTGTTTCGATATGAAACGGAATAATTGTTTATTTATAAAACAATATTTTTGAGCATTTGTTAAGGTTGATGATGTAGGTTTCTTTGATGTGCCCAAAGTAAAAAGTAAATAAGCCATAGCAGTGTTCAAGCATCTTACTTAGTCAAAGTTATCCAGCATAAAGATGATCCCTCCCCTGTCAAATAAGCATAGACGATAAGCCAAGCCGTATATACAGCCTGTATTCACTATGTAGTGGATGCAGGCTGTTTTGTGTTGGTTATTTTTTTAAGAGGTGCTGCAGTCTTACTTTAACTGCATCCCATTCCTGAGCAATAATACTGTAGTAAACCGAATCACGAATGTAGCCATCGGGTAAAATGCGGTGATTTCGCCGTACACCCTCTTTGACGGCTCCTAGTCTTTCAATGGCACGCTGGGAACGGATGTTGCGGGCATCTGTTTTAAATTCTACGCGTATGGTTGATAAGGTCCCAAAGCAATGGTGCAGCAGCAAATATTTGCATTCGGTGTTAATAGAAGTACGCCAAACAGTTGGATGATACCATGTCCATCCAATTTCAAGCGTACGATTAGCCTGAGAGACGTTCAAAAACCGGCTGCTTCCTACAATCTTTCCTGTATTCTGATCAACAATGACAAACGGAAATTCTTCGCCCCGCCCTCTAGCAGCCAGTGCCTCATCCACAAGCCGCTTCATATCATTCATTGTCTCTATCTTATACGGCATATAGGTCCATATTTGCGCATTGTTTCCAGCTTCAAATAGTCCTTCCATATGATCCGTGTGCATTGGTACAAGCTTAGCGCGCCTCCCGGTTAATTCAGTTATCATGCAATCCAAAGCCCTTCCTCCTTCTTCCTTCGTTTTCTGTATTTTTTTCAAAGTTTCCTGTATTCTCAGTATAAAGAAATCATTGGCCTCATAAAAAGTGCCAGTTTCTTTGTTTTTTATAGTGCCAGATTGAGATGGAAGGTGAAGAGGCATGCTGGAGTTGACGCCTGCATTGGATAGCAGTAAGGAAGAGCCGCTCTACATCCAATTGTACGAATATATTCGAGGAGAAATACAAAACGGAAACATAACACCCAAAAGCAAGTTACCCTCTCAGCGCAAATTAGCCGATTATTTAAAGGTCAGCCGCAATACAATTGACGCTGCGTACCAGCAGCTGCTAGCGGAAGGGTACATTCAAAGCGAAGCACGAAGGGGCCTTTTCGTTGTAGAGTTAAAGCATGAGCTTTTTACAACAAGCGGTAACGAGAAGAATACGATCGTGCGCGAGAAGCATAGCGCATGGGACAAGCAGTCGCCGAGCATCCGTTATGATTTTAGTCAAGGTCACATCGATCTTGTTCATTTTCCGTATGAGATATGGCGTAAATTAACTGCACACACTCTCTATGCTGATCACAGCCACCTGTTTCTTAGCGGTGATCCCCAGGGAGAGTTTCCCTTGCGTAGTCACATTGCCGAATATCTTTATGAATCCAGAGGCGTTCGATGCACGGCCGAGCACATTGTAATCGGTGCAGGAACACAGTACTTGCTTAGCCTTCTGTGCTCCATGATTGAAAAAGACATATCGTATGCTTTAGAGGAGCCTGGCTTTCATCGGGTACGATTTGTGTTAAAGGATTGCGGCATTGAAGTGAAGTCGATCCCGCTTGATAAAAAGGGCATCCGTGTTGCCGAATTAAGAAAAAGCGAAGCGGGCGTTGCGTATGTGACACCTTCTCACCAATTTCCTAGCGGCACGATTATGCCGATATCTAGACGGATGGAATTAATTGAGTGGGCAGAAGAAAATAACGGGATGATTATCGAGGATGACTATGATGGTGAGTTTCGTTACCAGGGAAAGCCGATTCCTTCTCTCCAAGGACTTGATCCGCATGGCAACGTGGTGTATCTAGGTACGTTTTCTAAATCGCTGATTCCCTCGATCCGCTTAAGCTATATGGTTTTACCATCGGCGCTGCTGGCGTGCTATCGCGAGCGGCATATGCTGTATAAACAAACGGTATCACGGCTTCATCAGCACACCCTGTCACTTTTTATGGAGCAGGGCCACTGGGGGCGGCATATTAACCGTATGCGTACTATTTATAAAAAACGGCGGGCCACGCTGCTTTTCGCCATTCGCAATATTATGGGAGAACACATCCGTATTATTGGGGCAGATGCAGGCCTGCATGTTTTATTGGAACCAAGCAATGGAATGTCTGAGATGGAGCTGATTGCTTCAGCCGAACGAGAAGGAGTGAAAGTCTATCCTGTCTCAATCTACTATGACACCCCTCCCCCATTCCTGAAACCAAGAGTTCTGCTTGGCTTTGGCGGATTGGAAGAGAATGCGATACAGGAAGGGATTCGCTTACTCCACCGTGCTTGGTTTTAGTAACTTCATATTTTTATAAGTCCTCTAACATAGAATCCGAGACATCAAAATCGCCGACGATTTGACTTGAGATGGTATCGATTCTCCTTAGATCCTCTTCAGTTAGTGTAATTTCCAATGCTTTGATGTTCTCGTGCAGATAGCGCCTTCTTTTCGTACCGGGGATTGGAACAATATCATCGCCTTGCATGATCACCCAGGCAAGAGCGATCTGAGAAGCTGCTGCCCCCTTCTCTTTTGCAATCTGTTCAAGCTCTAACACAAGTTCAAGATTTTTCTTGAAGTTTTGACCTTGGAATCGTGTAAAGGAACGCCTGATATCATCTAAAGCAAAATCTTCATAGCGTGTAATCTGCCCTGTGAGAAATCCTTTTCCAAGCGGGCTATACGGTACAATACCAATTCCGAGCTTGCGTGTAGTTGGCAGTACGGATTCAATTTCACGGCTCCATAAAGAATACTCTGATTGTAACGCTGTAATTGGATGAATGTCATTGGCGCGAACGACGTCATCCGCTTCTACATTAGAGAGCCCGAGAAAGCGAACCTTCCCCTCTTTGACCAATTCACTCATAGCTCCTATCGTTTCTTCAATCGGAACAGCAGGATCAGGCATGTGTTGATAATACAGATCAATGTAGTCCATACCAAGTCTGCGTAGGCTTCCTTCGATCGCTTCTCTTACATATTCGGGACGGCCATTCATTCCAAGTATCGACCCTTGCTTATCACGGACAACGCCAAACTTGGTAGCAACAATAGCTTGAGAACGCCGATCTTTTAACGCTTTGCCTATGAGGGTTTCATTCGATCCGTTAATCCCGTACATATCCGCTGTATCAAAGAAATTTACCCCAGAATCCAATGCCGAGTGAATGGTTGCAATGGATTCGTTCTCATCTATGGCGCCATAGAATTCTGACATTCCCATACATCCAAGCCCGAGTGCTGAGACTTCTAACTGCCCAATCTTTCGTTTTTGCAAAGTCATTCTCCTTATCATGTTTGGTTTTTTATGGAGGAGGTCTTATATGAGACATAAAAAATATATGGGAAAAACCAAAAAAAGAATAGACTTTTTCTTTAGAATAAGGTAGTCTGATGATAAGTTATGCCAATGTGAATTTATTACAATATACATACGTTATGATATAAGTAAAAGGCCCTGCAGCGCTTAACTGAACGCTGCAGGGCCCTTTTGGTATAGATAACTCTTGTAGGCTTTCTGCCAAGAAAGCCTTTACTTGTCTAAGTAGAATTCTTGTATTAACGCGACTTGCAGACACACTGTGAGATTACTATATATTCAAACATTAGGGGCGCTGTGGATACAGCCCATTTACACAAATGATGTAATTGATAACTTGGTACGGCTGTACATTATTGAACGGTTGGCCAGTGCCGGCTACCGACGTCGTTCCACTGACCGCAGCTGTCGAGCTCATTGTTGCCGTCATCATCGTAGGCGCATTCGTGTTATAAATGTTCGCCACGTCACCTGTTGAGTCTTTGGCCACCGAAAGACTTGTGTTCGCAGCAGGCGTATTGGTCGTCGGTGCATCAGTATTCGCAGGTGCTCCAATGTTTACATGTACGTTTCCAGAGAAAGTATGGTTGTGTGCTGGAAGCTGGGTGGTGGTAAGCGTTGTTTTCTCAGTACCTCCTTGACTACCAATGACAAAGTTAGTGCCACCTGGTTGCTGCCCCATCCCAACAGGAACCCGGCCACGCAAGTCCGGCAAATTAAAAGTAGTGGTGGCATTGCCACCGTACGTGACGCCAATCAAGGAATACAATACTTGATATTGTTGTATGTTTAATGCTCGACCGTCACATGGCAACCAATCCACTGGTGCCCAGTTTAATGCCCACGGCAAAATCGTCCCAACATAAGCTTCCATTTTTACTCATCCCCTTTTTAAACTAAAGTAGCCACATAAAAATAAAATATAGCCTTTTAAAAATATACAAATCTATCCTATTACACCCCGTTCATGAAATTTGCTTAGCATAGACGCTTGTTGCATATTCTTTTAGCTATTCCTTCATCTTATCAACTTGTTCTAAACATTTTCTGAACAAATGATAAAATCCTATACATGACACTCTCAATTCCATTGCGCAGACTTTAGATGTTACACTTAAGTATTGAATCTATGGCTATTTTTCAGAGGTTTTTTGTGCTTCTTTTTCGATATGGGCGTGATCTTTCATCGCGTCATCGACTTTGAAAGGCAACTTTTAGACCGAGTCCAATATAGATGGCGCCCACAATTTTGCCGCTCCAGCGGCCAAGCCAGGATATTCGCTTGACCAACCGCCCCAGCATGCGAACGCTCACCGCAATAAAGGTTGTATAAACCACACCTAGCAGCGAAAAGAGCAAGCCGAGGATTAGGAATTGAAGAAAGGCAGCCCCTTGTTCCGGATGCACAAACTGCGGCAAAAAGGCTAAAAAGAAAAGAGCGGTTTTTGGATTAAGTACTTCCACTACAATTGCCTGGCGATACGTCTGCAGCGCTGTTGCAGGAGAAACAGTGGAGAGTTGCGGGTCCACGGGCTTTTCCAATATCGCACGAATGCCGAGGTAAAGAAGATAAGCAGCCCCAGCAAATTTGACAAAGTTGAAAGCGAGCGCAGATGTCATCAAAATGGCAGAAAGACCTACTGCCGCAAATAAAGTATGAATAAAATCACCGGTCGCGATGCCAAGACCGGCCATCACCCCTGCTTTTCTCCCCCCTTGAACGGTACGGGTGGCAGTAAGCAGAACCGCAGGCCCCGGTATTAAAAATAACCCAAGCACGATAAGTATAAAAGTGCTCAAGGTAGAAAGAGTAAACATTGTATTCCCCCTATTGTATGGTTAGTCTATGTCTGCTCGGTTGCCTCTTTTACTTTGCGCCATAAAGTGGTGCGGTTGATACCAAGCCGCTTGGCCGTCTGTGATTGGTTGTTGTTTTCTTCCTCTAGGACGCGCAGGATAATCTCAGTCTCCAACTCTTCCAATGTTTTTCCGGCGATATCGATTTCCTGCCCTGTATGTTGGATAGCTTCCCTTTTGCTGCTGTCGGTTCCTTTCTTTGTTTCCATAGGATCGGTTGCTGCAATGGGAGGCTTTGGTGCAGGCGGTGGAGTAAATACATCTTCAAGAACGTCCTGTACGGCCTCTAGCGCAATGAACGGCCCATTTCCTGCCTGGCAGATTTTTTCGACCGCATCCTGCAGTTGCTCCACGTTGCCCGGCCATTCCTCAGTGGTGAGTCGGTTCATCAATTCCGGGCGCAGTCCGACAATTTGCTTTCCTTCTCTCATATTATACGACACAATGAACCACCGGATAAGCTCAGGAATATCTTCTTTTCGTTTGCGTAGCGGTGGCACACGGAGCGAACCACCGTTTAAGAGATGATAGAGATCCTCTCTAAATATGCCCGCTTCGACTTCTAGCTTCAGATCCCGCGTATGGGATGTAAGTATGCGAGGGTGAACTTTTGCTACGTGAGGTTGCTCGCTTTGTTCGATTTTTTTGATCTGTAGGAGTCGAGTGAGCTTATCCTGCAGTCCGACTGGCAGATGGCCAATATTTTTAAGGTATACCGTGCCTCCACGTGCTGCAGCAAACAGATTCGTATCATTATCTACAGTAAATAAACCATAATCTGTTTGATTCTCCTTGAGCAAATCGCACTCAAGTACAAGAAACGGCTGTTTTTGTCGGCTGCCTTCGTTATGGATCGCTTCAGCGAAGCTTTGTTTTCCGACACCTCGTTCGCCGTATAAACATACCGGAGCTTCGTGATTGCTAAACAGACGTGCTGTCTCGATTTGTACTTGCATGCTTTGTGTTCCTGCGATCAAACGGGTAAAGTGCGCCTGTTCCTGTGCTGGAATCTCAGTGAGCTGCTGTGTTCCTTCTCGCGCTGTCTGTACTTTCTTTAGTACAGTGATCGAACCAATGCGCTGTTCATTCTGAAACAACGGCTTGCTTTGCACTTCAATGGTCTGATTTGCAATGGTGGTCGTTCCTTGAATGATCCCATCCGCCCCCCTTTTCAAATTGCAACAACCAATCCGAGAATTCACTCGTTTCTAAATTAATCATATGGCGAGCTTTTTTGTTTAATAATACAACATTTTCTTTTGCATCGGAAATAATGGTAGCTTCGGAGTGTTCCTCGACGGCTATTTTTATTATAGGATCAACCTGCGCTGTGGATGAGGCATAGTGTGCGAGCCGTTCTGCTTCATACAGGGAAGCTACTACTGCTTCTTTACCGGGAGTTAGAGCGAGCGTATTTAATCCGTAGCTGACTGCGGCAGCTTGTTCAACGGTATCGCTAATGAGAGCTTGCACTCCACTTTCCGCTGCTTTTTGCAACAAAGAAGAACTTTCTTCTCCAGCCTTAATTGAGAACAAAGCGAGCGGGATATTGAGGAGCATACTAATCGTTTCTGCACCTTCAACCATTGTTGGTGTGCCGATCACGCCTATTTTTCCGGGAAAGCCCTGAAGAAGAAGTAATGTACGAAGTATATCGTAACCGGACGTTTGAATGGTTACAAGCGGAAGATGGCAGTGCTGCGCAAGATGGTGAGCGATAGCCCCATAACTGATGAGTACATCAATGCCTTCCTTCTCTTTTTCCTGAACGATTGCGAGTGCGTTAGCAACTTGTCCTACTTCAATATGAATCTCGCTTTTCATTGTAGCGCGCGCTTCAAGAAATAATTCCTTCAACCCTGAAGAAGGAACGATGACTACTATTTTTGCCATGAAGTACCTCCTTGTTTATAATTGCATCGCATTGTTGAATTTCGCTACAAATAGTGTACGTAATTATTAGAACATATGCAAGCCAAACTCTTTAAATAGCAAGTTACGCAGTGTTACGATCATGAGGTTTTTAGGTATAATACATGCGAGGAGGTATGGAATATGTCGAAACAATTTTTTACTGTAGAAGAAGCGAATGCCCTTCTTCCTGTGATTCGTCAAGAGATTGCCTTTCTGCAGAATGTTCGCAATGAATTTCGGCAGAAGTATTTAGAGTTGACTACGTATAAAAGACGTAAAGAACAACAGACGTCCATTAATATAGAAGATGAATATGTGTTTACGATGGAAAGCGGGTTAGAGTTTTTGGAGATGCAGGCGCAGATGCATGTCAGCAACATTCGCGCGCACGGTGCACAGCTTAAGGAAATTGATCCTGGATTGGTTGATTTTCCTGCGGTGATGAATGGTGAGGAAGTGCTGTTGTGCTGGCGGGAAGGCGAAGAGTCGATTACGCACTACCATGGACTCTATGAGGGGTTCGCCGGGCGGAAAGAGATTGAATAAGCAGTTGGTTGATAGTCATATCCATCTTGATCAGTATTCGGACTCTGATATGGATCGATATATTGCAGAGTGGTATGAGGCTGGTATTGTGGGAGTTGTAGCGGTTGCGACGGACCTTTCTTCTGCCTATCGTACGCTTGCGCTAAAACAACGGTACCCTGATTTCGTGTATGCGGCGCTCGGATTTCATCCGGAGCAGCTCCTCCCCTCTTCCTCTGAGGTGACCGAACTTGTGGATTTACTATATAGGGAGCGGCAGATGATTCATGCGATTGGTGAGGTTGGTTTGCCTCATTATGTGGCAGAAGCGGTCGAGCAGATAGACGAGCATGCGGAGTGCTTGAGTGGATTTGCGGCGCTTGCGGCTGAATTGGATGTGCCGCTTGTTCTGCATGCTGTGCATGATAAAGCGGCACATGCTCTTTCGATCGTACGTGCGCAAGGTGTACGTAAAGCGCATTTTCATTGGTTAAAAGCACCGGATGCTGTAGTCGATGAGGTTGTTGGACATGGCTACTTTATTTCCGTAACTCCGGAAGTATGTTATCGTGAGCGGGATCGACAGCTTGTGCGGCGGGTTCCGCCGTCCCAACTGTTGTTGGAGACGGATGGGCCCTGGCCGTATAACGGGCCGTTTTTGAATCAGAAGACGACTCCGCTTCTGCTTTGGCAGACTGCGGCTGCGGTAGCTACGATATACGATGTATCTACAGAACAGGTTGCGGCTTGGAGCATGCGTGGGATACAACGATTATATGGTGCAATCACATGATCTGATATGCTTGATTATAAGAACTTCTTGCAGGCAGTAATGGCAACCTCCGCCATTTTCTCATAACCCTTCCGTGACGGATGGCAGCCGTCCGTATCGTACATGCCTTCTAGGCGTCCCGTTTGCGGATTGCGCAGCGGCTCGTAGAAGTCGATTAGCGGCAGATGATTTTCTTCCGCAAATTTTTTCAGCCATGCCCGATATCCTAAAAGGAGCGCTTCGGCATCCGATTCCTGCACAGGGGGTGGCAGACACACAATAAGTGTAACAGGCGCCTCTCCTTCCGTAATTTGTGCCGCAATCGCGGTGATGTTGCGCTGTAAATCCTGTAGCGTAACTCCCTGATAGGCGTCATTGGTTCCTCCAAGCAGAAGTACGATATCGGGCTGCTCTGCCATCACTTGCGGCACACGCCGCAGCATTTGTTCCGTGGTCTCACCGTTGATCCCCATATTTATGTATTCATATCCTAGTTTTTCGCCAAGAATGGTGAGCCAGGAATCACTGGGGCCGCTTGGATACCCCCACGTAATGGAATCTCCTAGTCCAACTAGCTTCACGATGATTACCTCCTCTATTACTGTCTATGTTCGTACCTTCATTATACAGGCTATTAAGCGGCCATTTGCATAGTATGCTGATGTATAGGATGAGCATGCCAGAGCTGTTCGTTTTGGACAAGTCCAATTGCCATAGCAGGCTCAACCCCATCCTGCTGAGCAAGCTGCACCAGTCTTGTAATATCTCCTGTTTGGTAGGCGGCGGCAAGCGCCCGTAAAAATACTTGCAATCCTTCTTCTTCAGGCAGCGGCACTTCTTCTTTCTCAAGCTCATCTTGAACAGAGAGAAGCGCATGGCGCGCCCGGTGCAGAGCCGCTTTCGCTGCCCCTTCTGTTGTCTTGAGCATACGGGCTGTCTCCGCGCTCGAATATCCGAATACATTGCGCAATAAAAAGACGGCTCGCTGCAGAGGTGACAAATGCTTCATTAAGGCTTGAAACGTCCTCTCGATTTCAAAGGACCCATGATCTGCGGGTATCACTTCTACCCTCTCCTGCTGTAAGATCTGTGCCAGGCGGTTCTTCCTTCGTGACTGGTCAATCCATGTATTCTTTGCAATCCGCAGCAAAAACGCTTCGGGATTCGCATGCCTGAAAATGATATCCGTGCGGAGCGCCTTAAGCCAGGTCTCCTGCACAAGGTCCTCGGCATCCCAATGAGACCCTGTGATGGCTAAGCAGTAGCGGTTCAATGCGGATTGCAGCTGTTCCAGATTTTTCACTTCTGTCCTACTCCTTGCATTTTCTAACGGGTACGCTGTATTCATCCGGCACTCTCCTTTTCTTTTTACCATATCATACTTGTTGACAATCTATAAGACGGACGTGTGAAGACATTGTCTCCCTATTCATATAAACGAATACCTCAATAAAAAGGATACGCAACAAAAAAGCCAAAACCGATTTTCTTAGCATAGCAAGCAATCGGTTTTGGCTCCTCTAGATGTTACCGTTTTTTATAATATTGTTTTTGCCATTTACTGATATGCTTCGTCTTTTGCTTTTCTGCCCAGGCGAGCGAAGTATCCTGCTTTCTTTGTGCAAAAAGAAGTTCGCGCTGCAGTTTCCGGTAGCTATCCAATCGCTGCTGTGACATAGTCCCTGCGGCCAGACCCGCTTGTACGGCACAATCCGGTTCCGTCTCGTGCGTGCAATCTTTAAACCGGCATTGCTGGGCCAGCTCCTCAATATCATAGAATGTACTTCCTAATCCTTCCGCAGCATCCCATAGCTGCAGTTCACGCATTCCCGGCGTATCGATCACCATCGCACCTGTAGGCAGCAAGAAAAGCTCTTTATGTGTGGTTGTGTGTCGACCGCGGTCATCCCCTTCACGCACGTCTATCGTTTTTTGAGCACTAGATTTAAGCAAGGAATTCAATAAAGAAGACTTCCCTACTCCGGATGAACCGATGAAGGCTGCGGTCTTTCCTTCCTGCAGATAAGGCTGTAGATGCTCTATCCCCTCCCTAGTCACATTGCTTAAGGGGATAATAGGCACACCATATGCGATGTTATTCACCTCATATACTCTTTCATCTACATTCATGCAGAGATCTTTTTTTGTGAGCACAATGATCGGCTGCGCCCCGCTATCATAAGCCGTCACAAGATAGCGCTCTAGGCGTCTGATGTTGAAGTCTAGATGTAAGCCCATTAGTAAGAATATATAATCAATGTTTGTTGCAACAACCTGTTGTTCCGTTTTTGTTCCGGCGGCTTGTCTGCTAACGATTGTTTTTCGCGGCAGAACCTTGTGGATGACTCCTTTATTTTCTTCTGGAATCATCGTCAACTGCACCCAGTCTCCCACTACAGGATAATGATCGGCTAGTACATTCACATGCATAAATTTACCGGATACTTTGGCTTCATACTCTTGTATCCCATCAAAAACACGATAGAGATGCTTATGCTGCAGAATAACTCTGCCGATGATGGTATTTTTATTATCAAAAACGGGAATGTCCTCATTCAGCCTATTTTTTGTATATTCATTTTGTCCTCCTGTTTTAAATAGAAGGACTGAAAAAACGAACAGTTATTTGTTTTTCCATCCTTCTAAGGGTCTATTGTTGTTGAGGATATGGAATACAATCTGCATCATTACCACTCCATTCTGTAAAAGTTGGTTTTATTATACATTTCCAAAATGAATATTGTCTATACTATTGCAAAACGCTCTTGATCATGCCGTCAGCGTATAATTCGATTGCTACCTACCTATAGTAAGAGGGGATTTGCCGTTCTGTATCTACATAGTCAGAATACTTATGAGAAAAAGGAGGAAATATGATGAGCCAAGCTAAAGCCTGCGAAACCGTATTCGTGAACACATTTACGAATGGTCTGCTTGATCCTTCTCAACCGATGTTGGGTCCTGTACAAGATGGGGGACACATCGTCGCCAATACGACACCCGGATGCTGGGGTCCGATGATTACCCCCAGTCTTCGCGGCGGTCATGAAGTAACAAAGCCGGTCTATGTTGAAGGAGCGGAGGTTGGAGATGCGATAGCGATCCGCATTAAGTCTATTCGGATCACGTCTCTTGCGACCGCTTCAGGCAATGATAAAACAATGGAGGGCCGCTTTGTGGGCGATCCGTTTGTCGCAGCGAAGTGTCCTTCCTGCGGCATCTCGCATCCAGAGACAAGGATTGAAGGCATCGGACCTACATCCATTCGCTGTGCCGCATGCGGTGCGGATGCTGCCCCTTTTCTATTTACGCATGGCTATACGATGACGTTTGATGCGAACAATGAAATCGGTATTACGCTGCATCAAGAAGCAGCCGAGAAAATAGCTGGCCAGGGAAAGAAATACATGGCTACGCCTGCTCACTCTGTACAAAACCCGGTCGTTACATTTGCGCCGAGTGATCTTGTTGGAGCCATCGCGAGGGTCCGTCCATTTCTAGGTCAATTAGGTACGACGCCCTCGCGTGTGCTGCCAGACTCGCACAACGCGGGTGATTTTGGTACGTTTCTAATCGGAGCTTCTCATGACTATGCTGTGACAGCAGAAGAATTGGAAAGTCGAACAGATGGCCATATGGACATCAATCGTGTGCGGGAAGATGCGATACTGATCTGTCCGGTAAAGGTTCCAGGCGGCGGCGTCTATCTTGGTGATATGCATGCGATGCAGGGGAATGGAGAAATTGCTGGACATACGGCCGATGTGGCGGGGATTGTCACTCTGCAAGTACATGTATTAAAAGGCGTCTCGATTGAAGGTCCCGTTTTACTTCCGGTAGAAGAGGATCTTCCCTATCTAGCGAAGCCGATCACACAGGACGAGAAAGAAAAGGCGCTTCGGTTGGCGGGGAATTGGGGGCTTACGCAGATAGAGGAAACGGCACCGATTTCTTTCATCGGGACGGGTGCCAACTTGAATCAAGCTACAGAAAATGGCCTGCAAAGAGCGGCCGACGCCTTGGGTATGACGGTCCCTGAAGTGATGAACCGAGCAACGATTACCGGCTCGATTGATGTGGGGCGCCATCCGGGTGTTGTTACGGTGACCTTCCTCGCGCCGGTTGACCGTCTTGAGAAGATGGGCATTGCAGATCTGGTTCGGGAACAGTATCATCTAACGAAGTAAGATAAATACACTCCCCCTTGTCGGCTCTGTTCCTGAGCATGTAAGGGGGAGCGTATCTTTTCAAAACGTATTATGCGAATGGGTTCTCCCGTTTTTAAGAAGAAGATGTTTGTATATGCTGTGAAAAAAATGCGGTAACATACGCGTCGTCGCTTATTTTACTTTGTACATTGCGCCGCCAGACCCCCGTGTTTTGCAGCGAGGTCAGCGTAGTTCCATACCACTTTTCAACGCTGGTTCTTTTTATAACATAAGAGGCATCAGAAAAATGGTATCGCACAGCCTGGAGGTTATCGATTAAGACGAAGCTTGCGGTCGCATTGTATAGAATTGCCCGCTTTATCTCCCTTTCGTTTAAGTTCTCCACGCTTTCTTTATAGTGAATGTTTGCTGTTAGTTCCTCAGGATATAGTTGATATGTTTTAGGAATATCAGCAAGCGGAAGCGTATTGTTCAAATGAATGAAGTTGATATGGTTGCCCATGTATTTATTTTTATATGGCAGAATGGATTTCAAATCATGGGTGGCCGGGTTTTTCTGCGCCGCATTATACTGCTCCTCCTGCGCTTTGATTCTTGGATGTATAACCCCTTCAATCGTAAATAACAAACCAAGTCCGATTACGGCCAACAAAACGATGATCTTGTTTTTTCTTTTACATGTATTCATTCATATACCTCGTATTGTCCCAGCAATGTGCAGGCTTTCGTAAACAAGAGCGGTATAACGATGGAGATCAAGGGAGATAGGAAGGAATATGAAAGCATAGCAAATTGATACGGTCCTGAGATCTCAATCGAGCGCCAAAACCACAGATTACTTCCAAAACGCAGTGCTGCCATGGCACCTACGATAACAAGGATGAATACCACCCAAATGATCCACACGCGCTTTTGCCATTTGCGGATATTTTCTGTATTGACCAAGGATACCTTGTTTGGTGTCGTGTGACGTATACGCCAGCCCGCCAAAAGGTAAACGATACCGACGACAATACTAGCCAGCAGCATCGTTGTATTCAATCGCGCCTCTTCAAGCAGTATTCTAGATGGCATCGTTAAAATCCAGATAAGCAAGGAATAGATAAGAGCAGTCTGGATCAGTTCCAGCCAGTAGCGGTTAATGTAGATTCGCTTATTCCCTCCTATGATTAGATCCGCAGAATCAATGTGCTGTACCGCTTTAGCAAAGGCTTTCGCAGGTGTTAGGCCCTGTTCTATATAATCCTCCGCTTTTTCTTCAAGGTTGCTGAGAATTTCTTCTTTCAGCTCATTGATCTCTTTCGTCGGTTTATGTCTGGCAAATATGTTATCTACATATTCCGCTAGTTCTTTCTTTATCATGATAAATCCTCCTTCCCCTTATTATCGCTAACGATCAGGCGGTCAATTAAGTTTCTTGCCGCTTCCCAATTTTGCAGGTTTTGTATGTAGACTTCACGTCCTGACTCGGTGATTCGATAATACTTTCTACGCCCACCCTGTGTTTGTTCTCCCCAGTATGATTCAACCAATCGCTGTGATTCCAGACGACGCAAGCTTGAATACAATGTTGGTTCCTTTAATTCGAAGGTTTCACCGCTTTTGCGAAAGATTTCTTTGATGATGCTGTATCCGTAATTATCCTCGCGCAGGATAATACCTAAAATAATCGTATCAATGTTTCCGCGTATTAGATCACTATGGATATAGTGCTCCCTCATTCTGGACCACCGACTTTCCCTTGATTAATTGCATTATAAGATACAGTACTATGTGTGTCAATGTACTAGGAGTAGCATAGAACTTTATTGCATTTCAACACAAAAAACCCCTTCATTCACTACACGTAAGTAAATGAAGGGATCACCGCTGGCTCTTCTATGCGGATTTCTTATCTTTCGGTTCTTTCGAATTATGAATGCCCCGTGCGATATAGTAGATCACGCCAAAAATAATCCCAATTCCGGCGAATGTATAAATCATCGTGAAAATTTTTCCAAACGTCGTATGCGGTGCAAGTACCGCATCCCCTACCGTTGTCAGCGTCATAACACTGAAGTACAGCGCATCAATATAGGTGAAGCCTTCCACTTGATTGTAAAACAAAGTTCCAGATAACAAAATGAACAAAGTGAGGAAGAAAAGCGTGCGAAAGTTTTTCTCCTTGAATGCATGTGCGAGACCTGTCAGCATCTTTCTTAACGTTAATAAAAACGAAATCATTGTCATCCACTCCCGTTTGTGTGTCTAATTGTATGTAGAAATTGAGCAATATGGAAAATAAAAAACCGGAAAATGGCCTGTATTGACCAGAGTCCGGGTATTGTAGTCACTCATTCACCTTAACTGTAACATCTCGTACATCATGCTCGTCAATCATCCCTTCTAGTTTCCAAACTCCTTTTGAAGGCAGTGATATTTCAGTTACAATCTTTGCTGCCGTATATCTATAGGGAAACAGTCTTTCTTCTTCATCTGGTAGCGGCTCAATGATCCCGGTGCCTATATCTACTGTTTTAAACGTTTCATCCTCGATAGCCGTAAACGTGATTTCTTTGCCTATTGCCTGCTTTCTTTCTTATAAAGCAACTTCTGCCGTCCCTTCTTGATCTGTAGAAAACCATATATAAAAAGCTTCTGTCAGCTTCTTTTCGACGCGTAAATCAGATGCAGCCATCGTAAAATTACCGATTTCTCCACGCATCTTATATTCTTTCTCTCCCACTATAATTCCTGCATCCGGGTCTTGTCTAATGATTTCTCCTTTTTATGTGTGAAATGTTCCAAAGTCTGTTTGTTCTGCACAACCTGCCAGCGATAAAATCAAAAGAAGAAGTCCGATATACTTCATAATGTGTCCCCCTTGTTCAGCTTTTTATACAAAAAAATTCCATAGAACCCTCTTTATTCCCCTTTTTGGAAATGAAAAACCCGATCAGGCGCCTTGTTTTTAAAACGTCCATTCTCGGGCTATTTTTACGTTATTGTATTTTTTGATGCAGACCAGTACGGAGGACGTGAAAGTCCATGTGGTAATTTTGTATGTATATCGCCTTTGGCTGAATTAATCTGACTTTGCGTGAGAAAGAGACTGTCGGTGAGATTCGCTCCTCGAAGGTCGGCGTCGCGCAAGTCAGTTCCTATAAAATCAACCGCTCGTAAGTCAGCATTTCGAAGGTCGGCAGCAATGAGATAAGCACCTCTTATGTTAGCGCCTCTGAGATCGGCTCCTCTAAGATTTGCCCCCATAAGATCGGCCCCTCGTCGGTCAATTCCTTTGCTTTTTTTGGAACCCTTACGCTGACGAAGAAACTCTGCCCGCACGAGCTCGCTTGTTTGTAAAAGGAGCTTATTTACCTCTGCTCGGTGTGATGGGACGTCTAGTTCCATAAGTGAATCGGGACTGGATTGTGAAAGCAGCTCCATTTTGTTACGCGCAGAGGTAAGCTCTCGATAAATGGGACGAGCTGCTTTTCGTGTTAAAGCTTCGGTCAAATACCAAAGCATTTCATGGATTTGTTTCATAATTGGAAATACATTGTACATTTTCTTCGCATGTTCCTGACCTGTATGCCAGTCGATCCCTCTGAAAGTAACCTGGGAGACTTGTTGTCCCGCGCCGAAGCAGTCAAAAACTGTACAACCTTTAAAACCCTTCTGTCTAAGGTTTTTATGAATGCTGCAGCGAAAGTCTGACTGTAGGTTGGGACAGGGCTTCCCAGCATCTTTATCGCTTGCAAAATCTATTGAAGCTGCAAAAGGCAGCGCAACACAACACAAGCCAAAGCAGTTCTCACAGTCGGCACGCAGATGGCTGTACCTACCGTTTAGTTCATCAGCGTTCTCAAACAATCTATACACCTTCTCTGTCTCATCTGGTATTTTCATAGTAAATTATTGGATTGGATGGTTGTCACGCTTTTTCGAAGAGAAATTCCTCAATTTCCTGACCACGCGCATTGGCGAATCCCTTGTCCTCCCCAACTAGTATAAATCCGCATTTCTTAAGTACTCGGATAGAGCCGAGATTATCCTTTGCAGCACGCGCATACAACGGGCGCTCTTTGACAAGCCTCAAAAACGATGAGAGAGCCTTGGTAGCCATCCCCTTGCCCCAATATTCTGCCCCGATCCAATAGGTGACTTCTGGTTGACCGAACTGTTCAAATTTTATGATATGGCCGGCTGCATCTCCATTAAAAAGAATAGTCTTGCTCATGATGTTCTCGTTATTCATAATTTTTGCCCAGTGTGCGAAGAAAGCTTTCTTGTCTGTCGGATCTTTGGCTGTGAAGGCTGCCATATGGTTGGCTGTTGCATCTACTTGATGCTCGAAGAATAGCGGAAGGTCCTCTTCTGTTACGTCCCGCAGTTGAATCTCAAGCATACGGTGTGTCATTGTATTTACCGCTCCTCATATAAAGTTTGGTGCATCTACTCTATTATACTACGGGTTGATGCGGCGGCCCGGGTAAAACAATCGATCATACTGGATCGGATTTTCTTTCATTGTGATTGAATCAGGTTTGATGCGGAAGATGGCTGCCGCATGTCCGGCGGAGGAACGATATTTCTGCACATGGGCTTTTGCTAAGGGCTGCTCGAAATATCCCGGCACATATTTATCCAGCATTCGCTGCAATGCAGTTGTTCCTTCATCCAAATCGGACACCCGCTCCACATCTCCGAATACGATAACACTCATGTATGCCGTATCTGTTTTGGCTGGGATGGGATCGACGAGCGTGCCGAAATGCTCGCAGACTGTAAAACAAACACGAGTGTTTTCACGCATGATGTCTACTTTCCTTCCTTTATCACCACCGTGAAAATAAATGGAATCCTGCCACCAAACAAAATTCAGGGGAACGACATACGGCTGCCGGCTGTCTGCCAGTCCTAGAAACCCGATTTTTTCCTCATGCAAGAAGGTCTCAACTTTTTGATCACGTATTGTTTCCATTTTTCATTACTCCTTTGTCTTTTTTATCAATTTTCATTTATGATAAAAGAAGACTGATCTCTTCAAAAGATACAGTTTTTACATTTTTAATCGGTACAGATGGGAATGGTTAGCGTGGAAATTACTCCTCAATTAGATGAACAAGATCACATGCCATTGTATATGCAGCTATATCACTATTTTAAAGTGGAAATTCAAGCGTCAAGATTATCAACTTCAACACGTCTTCCCTCCATTCGTCAGCTTGCTGCTGATTTGAATGTAAGCAAGACAACGGTTCGTATGGCGTATGAACAACTGCTTGATGAAGGATATATTGAAAGCAGAGAACGAAGCGGTTTTTTTGTTGAGAAAATGGAAGAAGAAGTTCAACAAATTGCCGAGCACATGCCGGCTATTTCCTGTAAAAGAGAGGTGGATTCGAAACAGCCGCCCATTCTCTTTGATTTTTATATGTCCAGCATTGATTTGAATCATTTTCCGTTTGATAGTTGGCGGAGATATACGAATCAATACATGCACAGTAATCATAAGGAGCTGCTCTCGTATGGCGATCCGCAAGGCGAAGCAGGTCTTCGCCTGGAATTGTGCCATTACCTGCGACAGTCCCGTGGGGTGAATTGTTCGCCGGAGCAAATCGTTTTAGGCTCAGGCACGCAAACGATGATATATATGCTGTGTCAATTGATCGGACTCGACGGATCGGAGATTGCGATGGAAGAACCGGGATATCAAAATGTTCGGTGTGTTTTTGAGCACCTTGGTTTTTGTATTCGTCCCATTCCCCTTGAAATGGATGGAATGAATATCGAAGAGTTATCGAAAACCGGCGCCAAGGCTGTCTATATCACCCCGTCTCATCAATATCCGTTGGGGATGGTGATGCCGATTGCAAAACGAACGAGACTTTTGCGCTGGGCAAATGAAAATAACGCTGTAATTATTGAAGATGATTATGATGGAGAGTTTCGTTATCGCGGAAAACCCATCCCGTCGCTGCAGGGGCTTGATACGAACGGTACGGTTGTCTATGTAGGAACGTTCTCCAAATCCCTTTTGCCTGCTGTTAGGATCAGCTATATGGTATTACCAAGCCGTTTGCTGAATGAATACCAGAAACGCTTATCCGCATACGATCAAACGGTTTCTAGACTCCATCAACAAACACTGCAGACATTTATGGAGAACGGTGAGTTGGAACGTCATGTTCGCAAAATGCGAAAGATATATAAACAAAAGCATCATGTGTTGTTACAAAGCATTAAGATGGTTATGGAGGATCATGTAGAAGTAACGGGTCAAGATGCTGGTTTGCATATTGTAATAAAAGTAAACAGTACCCTGGCCGCTGATGAGTTGGTAGTAATCGCGCAAAACGCAGGTGTGAGAGTATATAGTACAACGGATATGTGGTTGAACAAACCGAGTACGTATCCCCCTATGATCCTGCTTGGATTTGGTGGATTGTCTCTAGAAGAGATACAGGAGGGAATTTATCACCTGCATGCTGCCTGGCAGCCGTATTATCAATAGGAGAAATCGTGCCGCTCTCCCTGTTGATATAAATAAAAACTCGAATTCTGCTAAAAATTGCATCCGAGTTTTTATCCTATCTATTTATTGTCTTTTTTACAGGCTTTCCGAAATTCTATTAGTCCATAATATAGCATCAATAGTCCGCTCGGAAGAAAAATGAGGATAAATACAATGTCAGGCAGCAACCCCATTGAAAATAGTAGGAGTGCTGCTATTCCAATTGAAATGACAATATATACGTTTTTGTGCATCATCGCATTCCTATTTGTAAGATTTTGTTACCGCAGGCGGCTGGCGTAGCGCATACACAGCACAGCAATCACTCCGAAAAAGGAAGGATAGGAGTCATTCGTTTTGTCCTCCTTCAAGTGTGCTGCCAGCAGCAGCGATACGCAAGCAGGACATGCTTACTTTGCCTTTAACGCACTCCACATTTCATATGGGTGCTCGGCATCTGCTGTCACCTTGATCTGCTGAATGGGTAACGACTGCTTTTCAATCGGCAGCGTCATTTGTTCATACACATTGCTTGTAGACAGGCCAAATGCGGTCGCCTGTTCATTGGAATAAGCAAAGTACACCGCTTTTATTCCAGAGAGGTGCATCGCGCTTAGACACATGGGACAGGGCTGCCCGCTCGCATACATTTCGCAACCGGTTAGCCGTGGTGTCTGTAAGAATTGAGAGGCTTGACGAATCGCCTGCATCTCAGCATGCGCAGTAG
This sequence comes from Aneurinibacillus sp. REN35, assembly GCF_041379945.2. Taxonomy (NCBI): domain Bacteria; kingdom Bacillati; phylum Bacillota; class Bacilli; order Caryophanales; family Paenibacillaceae; genus Aneurinibacillus; species Aneurinibacillus baijiui. Next base: position 481,421 of record NZ_JBFTXJ020000002.1, read on the forward strand.
GATCATGCGTGTCCAAAATATCATTTACTCCCGTTGCAATGACCTCCCCATCCTTTACAATAACGGCTCCAAACGGACGGCCGTGTTTTCGCTTTACATTTTCCCTTGCTAAATCAATAGCTTGCAGGATGAATGTATTCGGCTGCATGATATGTCCCCTCCTATAGCATTCTTGTACATTTTGTAGACTGTTATTTCATAAAACGGATATGCTTGATTTTTGTTGTCAAGCGGTCCCATCTTTTTCTTAGCGGTCCCCGATTATCGGGAAGCAGACTAATATTCTCTATGGCAGCTATCTTTTCTACAACATCTTCAATCAACATATTCTCCGTATCAATATGATGCTGAAAAATTTCGTTGGATAAACCATTGATGCATCTCTCGATTTGCTGAGCAGCCCACGAATGTTTACCTTCTCCTCTACTGTGCAATCTTTTTAGCAATGTTTCCTTAGAAGCACATAGTGTAAAGTGTGTAATTCTCACGCCATCGCTTCGTAACCTGCCTATGATTTCGTTGAAATATTGTGGATGTACCACGGTCATAGGTACAATAATTGTTCCGTCGTATTCACTGTCTATGTACTTCAACATCGAATAATTATACTCACGCCACATTGTATAATGTTGAAAATCCTCTTTTACAATAACCTTAGGGAGATTTTCCCTAATAAAGAAACCAACGTTTTCTGGATCATAACACATGACTAAGAGCATGATCGTGCAACTCTACTGCCATAAAGGATTCTTCAGGTACTTCAAAAGGAGCTTCTATTCCCCACAAAGATGCTTTATTGAAGCCAAATTTCGGATAATATTCTGGATGTCCTAATACAATGACAGAATTATATCTGAGTTCCTTTGCTTTCTGTAATGCTTCAAGAATTAATAACCTTCCTATGCCTTTATGTTGGTAGTCTGGTAAGACAGAAACAGGAGCAAGAGCAAGTGATTCAACAATTTCAGTATCATTGACAATTTTTATTTTAGATAAAAGAATATGACCAACTATTTTCTTATTGTCTCTATTAATAGCTACTAAAGATAATTGAGGGATGAATGCATCCGTTTTTCGGATTCGAGACACCAACTCATGTTCTTTCTTATCACTGAATTCCATACTTGCAAATGCACTCTTTATTACCTTTTCAGTAGTTTTATAATCCGCGGGTGTTTCTTGCTTAATATGGATGTTCATATTTAATTCTCCTTATAAGTTGCTCGCTGAACAAATTCTAGCGCCCAATTAAGAAATCCTTCTTCAACAACCTATTCCGAGAAGATTAATTTTTAAAGTGGGGCGCATGCCGTTTGTACCGCCAAAAAACGCACACGAAGGTTTGTTTCCTTGTGTTCGCAGCCACCACCAGGAACAGCTAACTTCTATATCTAATTTTCTTTTAGGTTTTATTCCATTAGGGTCACTTGTATTAGAAGAACGTTAAAAAATTGTCGGTACCATTCCCCCATCCATTCGAATTGGAGAACCTTTAAATGCGGAGGCATAAGGACTACATATAAATGTAGCTAGTCTGCCTATTTCCATCGGTCTGATAAATCGCTGTATTTCAGATTGAGGCAGGTTTGCAGCTATAAATTCTTTCTCTTTTTCTGAAAAGGTCATATCCCCGCAAGGATATAGCCCCTCAATTATTTGCTGCACATTTTCAGAGAGTGTTGGTCCGGGCATGATCGTATTGACTGTAACTTCTGTTCCTATTGTTAATTTAGATAAGCTTTTTGACAATGATGCTAGCATTGATTTTGTCATACAATACTGAGGCATTTGCCCTGAAGGCATGATAGCTTCTTCACTCGCAATAAAGATAATGCGACCATAATCATTTTTTAACATAGTAGGTAAATAAAATTTACATAAACCATTTGCAGCAAGAACATTCGTACGGAAGTATCTTTCCCATACTTCATCGTCAATGTCCTCGTATTGCATAATTTCATAGATGCCCATATTGTTGACTAAAATATCAACAGTGGGATACTTTTCAAATAAAGCTTTTCTTTGTTGAATGTCCACAATATCAGCTGCGGCGTTCTGAGGAGAAGTAGCGGGGAAATCTGATTTAATCTCATTTACAATTCGCTCTACCTCTTCATAATTTCGCCCATTAATTAGTACATTAACACCCTCTTTGGCAAGCTCAATGGCAATTGCTTTACCTATTCCTTTCGTTGAGCCTGTAACTAAAGCTGTTTTATTGTTTAATCTCATATCCATCATATCTCTCCCCTTCTCATTTACGTATGATGATAAAAGTTAATCTATTGAGTTTGTACCTATATGTTCAGTACGCCAATTTGCAGGAGTATCACCTTCCCAGAGACGGAAGGCGCGGAAGAACGAATTCCGGTCTTCGTATCCAATCAGGAAAGCCACTTCTTTCATATCGAGCGCGGGGTCTGCCAAGTACTCCCGTGCCTGCTTATGTCGGACTTGTGTCAACAGATGCTGGAAGCTCATACCTTCGTCAGCAAGCCGGCGCTGCAAAGTACGATCGCTCACCCCCAACTCGCTCGCAACAGTCTGAATGCTGGGGCGCCCTCCTGTTAGGCTGCGTTTCATGATCCACGTAACCATCTCGGCGATTGAACGGCTGCGCTGCTGCTCATCCAACGATTGATCCAGTATAGGAGTCAGAATCTCCAGCAGCTCCGCGTTGTACGAAACAAAGGGACGGTCCAGATCTGCCCGATGCAGCGTCAAACGGTTACAATTTGCACCGATCTGTATACGGCAGCCAAAGTAAGCTTCAAGTACCTGTACGTCCCCCATTGGGTACGAAAATTCGACAAACTTCGCTGTTAAAGGTTGACCTGTGCCCCGGCGACCCAGTTCCAAAAGAAATGCCAGCGTGATACCCACCAGCATCGGTGGACCAGGTTGCTCGGTATTCAACCAATCCAGCTCGATTGTACAGTGCTCCCCTTCCTCGGTAATACGTAAGCTTTCGGGTGGGCAAAGCTGTTTGTACCGGGCCATTCGCTTTAGAGCATCGCGGTAGTCACGAGCATGATAAGTCGCTGTGACGGTTGGTGGGTAATGCGCTGTTTCAAAGACGGTCGCAAGATTGATGATGCCCTGGGCAATGTCATCAATAAGATCGGAATAAGCCTGCCAAATCGCGAAATACTGGTCGGTGGTGACAACTGGTTCAGTAATAATGGTGAGCGGCAGTTGTGCTTTTCGGATCACGTCGTGGGGGGCAATTCCTAATTGACGTAATCCTGTCCAAAATCCTGCCGGGATTTTAATATGAGTATGAGACGTCATAGCGGGCCCTCCTTATCTATCTACACATTTACTAGCTTGGGGTATGATTGCGTCTGGATTTGCTGACGGGACAATTATTATATTACCTTTCTAATGTTGCTCTGTAACTAGCAAAGGACGACATTTTACTTGCCAACTACGCCGAATCCTCCAGTAAAACCCCCTCCTTAATGCCTAAAGTGACACTTTATCAAGGGATCTTCGGAACTTTACTGATAATTATAGTATGCGATAAGACTTTGCTCCAAATATTCCTTGACAAGTATATTTCTTCGCTGATACGTTTTGATTAGGAAAAATCCCCAAAGGAGGCTGTGTCTAAATGAATGAAGAGGTTACCTCTTTTATCGCAAACCTTAATCAGCCGTGGAAAATTGAGATTTGCAATCGACTTCGCCAGTTGGTTCATGAAATTATACCGGCGGTCGAAGAACGGATTCAGTACAAAAAGCCTCATTTTCTGAAAAACGGACATTATACTGCGGTAATCTCCCCTTCTAAAGATGCCATTGCATTTATGATCATGAATGCAGCAGACCTAGAAGTACCGAAAAACTTCGAAGGACCGCCTGAACGAAAATGGCTGAAAATTCGTGAAGGTGATTCGCCTGACTACCACCTCTTAGCTACACTTCTCGCAAAGGCATCCAGTTCACTCTAATAAGGTGAATCGAAGGGGATTCAAAAGGAAGGCGCCAAATACACCGGACCGGCAAATGCGAATTCCCAGTCAATAATACTGGTTACTTCGCAGGATTCTTTATTTTCAGAAACCAAAATGTTTAACCCATTGTAGTCATTATGAACAAGACCCGGAACCTCATCGATACTGTTTAAGAAATCACTGTTTTTACGTGTGAAGTTCCATGGTTCACTCGTTAACTCTTTACCAAGCCAATGACTAGTTTGGCCATCAATTAAAAATTCTTCCATGAATGAAAGAAAAGTATCGGGAGTGATTTTTAAAGGAACATTGACTTCTAAATTTTCATTGAAAAAGCCTGATTTTAGGAACTTAATTTTTCTTATTTCTGAGAGCCAATAGCCGGCAGAAAAGGCGGATTGTCTAATTCCCTTAACGTCATTGCTATACATAACACCTTTTAGTTGAGTTCCTTCTTTCCATTCCATAACGCTAAAGGATCTATCCTCATGATATTCACTGTAATAGATTTCCTGGACAGGCATTTGCTTGTGCAATTTATCGTGTAAGGAGTTCTCAAACATACAATTTTTCTGGTTACTGACTCTCTGTAATTTGAATTGACAAAGCCCCCACCTAATAATTAAGCGGATTCCACCCTTTTTTCTGGCATAAAAGATTGCAGCATCTCTTCGATCTCCTGCTAGTGTAATGTATATAGAGGCTTTATCCTTTCCCAGTTTTCCTTCAATATTTTCCCTCGTTTCTATTAAACTTTTAATGCTTTACTTTTAACTCTAATCGATGAAAAAAGCCGCCTTAAGTTTAAGACGGCTAAGGCAGTCGTTAATGAGGGATTTTACGGAACAATAAATTTATGCCACGAAGCATTATTTTTGGTAATGCAATCCAACGACTCCGTTCTTAGCAATGAACCATGATAAGGAAGAAGTGCTAAAGGCATATCGTGAAGCCGTCGCTTCTGGAAGTTCCTTTTTGAACGGGCCTAACAGTGTAGTAAAAAAATTAAATCTATAATAAAATGGGGCTGTTTGAAACAAGAAAGGATATTAAAAAGAAGAGTTCCCCCCTATTCTTCAAATATCCCTTTAAAATAAGGTTCTATACTGAAACTGGTCATTATTCTTAAACAAACGGGCATTCTTCCGAATTATCGGGTATTAATAAATAATATCGATTCTAATTTGCATATACCTTGCCCTAAAGAGAGCACAGAAAAGGGGCCAGACATTTCCCAATTGTTCAACTAAGGAGGAGAATATGATTGGTATTTATGAAGATTAAGAGCAAAAAGTTATTGATGGTTTCAGTTATCACCTTTGCCCTTTTTGTAATAGCTATTGTTTTAAACTATAGCTCTTTTGAAAATGCGAAAAATGCTTGTATTGATAATAATAAGACTCCCAACATTCAACGAGGCTTTTTAGCAATGAATTGGGCTGTTTCTTGTAAATAAAAAGATAAGAAGAAGTAGAACTTTTTGTAGAATGACAGCTTATTTTTCAAGCGTTCCTAAGAAACTACAAACTGTAGAACTATGATCGAGACATGTAAAGGGAGAGGGGGGATAAAGATGACGAAAAGAAATATCCAAGTGTCCCTAAGGAAAGGAAATATTAAGGATACTGAAGATGTGTTAGAACTTCAAAAGGAAGTTCTTGCAGAAAGTGAATTTATGATTTCAGTTATAGATGAATATGAAGAAACATCGGAACAACTAAGAAGCTGGATCGAGAAAATCTTAGAGAACGAAAGAGAAAACCTAATCGTGGCGGAAAGAAACGGACAGATTTATACTTATGTATAAACTTGTTTAACCTTTTTTCGTTCTCTCTATTCTTCAGCTTCAGGCGGAACAGCTATCCAAGATAAATTGCGTTCTAATTCTCCAATATTGTATCTACCCTCTTTAAACTTTCTACAAGCTAATTTTACCTCATACAAAGGATCATTGATGGCCTGCCAATTAGGGTCCCTCCTATCCTGAACATCAGGCTTTCTTACATTTTTAATGAATTCCTTTTCACATGCACCATACTGTATATAATTCTGCTGCGCTTCGATTAGTGGTATTTGATTAGCGCCTAAGTCATATTCGTTTTCTTTTTGAAAAGGATCGTCCTCCCAAAAACAAATTGGGCATATATCGTAGTCACCGTCCGTATCCATTGTGTTATAACCACAACAAGGACATGTATTTTTGTTCATACAACACCTCTTGATCTTAAAATACGATTCTTATTGTACAAACGTGCATTCTTTCTCCTTCAAAATGTTCAAGAACGCATCAGGAGTATTCTAGATATTCTTCGAAATTCAAGATAGTGTAAGCCAACTAAAAAGGAGCAACAGGTAAAAAACCTATTGCTCCTTTTTAGTTGAGATGCTTTACTCACGAACAAGACCTTCAGATTCGGCTCGCGTTACAATTTCTTCCACTGTTTCTTCTGGAGTCAGTTCTGAAGTGTCTATCCACATCCCGATTTTAGGTGTATCTGCTTGCAGCATTTGATTCAATTCAGCAACCGTCCATAAACCATATCCTGTTTTCTCACGTGACTCTTCTCTCTCCATAATTGTTTTTTCGTTGGGAGAAAGCACAACAAGAAAGACAGGGCTGCTCTGAAACGAGTCGATAAACTCTTTCAGCATAGGTCCAACAATAATATCTTGAACCACTACATTGAAACCTGCTTTCACATACATGTCTGCTACCGTAGCGCTGATTTGATAACGAAGCTGTAGCTGACGAACCGCTTCTTGGGATGGATTCGGTAAAAATTCTTCTCGTCCGGTTACAATCATTCTACGAAAAGTATCACCACGTAGGTGAACCCCTCGATCCAATCGTTTTGCTAAAAGCTGTGCAATCGTTGATTTACCCGAGGCCATTACGCCGGTGATAATGAATACACACGGTTTTTTTTGGGTATATGTTTGAAGGTCTGTTCCTGCTGCCATCAATTACTCCCCCTATTTATAAAGCGCCTAAATGATGCTTGTTTTTATTCCTTTTGATTCGAACAAAGAGGCACAGTGGTATCATAATAGAGCTAATACCGACCCATAAAATCCCCTCAAGTGGTATATATCGAATGAAAGATCCTGCAAAAGTAAAATCAATTGCATAAAATGCATCCATCAAAGCAAGTGTCATACTATTAAAGCTACCTTGTTTTTCTCTAGACACCCTCATTTGTATAACAGAAAAATAGATGATCGTACAGAAAATTTACAGCATGGATGCGACCATGAGTATGATTAGTTTGCCATATATATTAAATGGGAATGAAAGTCCTATTAGAAATAGACTTTCTCCAATGGCAAATAGTAGATAAACCTTCGTCAGGGAGAATTTTAATGTAAGTTGACCGAGGGATATGCTACAAAAAAGGAACCGATAAACGCTTCCATTCCCTGAGCAGACAGAAAAAATCCCCAATATTGCTCGGTATTCCCAAATAGATCTGCTAGCTTTAGCAAATAGATCTTTACTATTCCGGACATGACCGAATATCCAATGGCTGAGCTAAAAAAAGCCAATACAATAGGATCTTGTCGAAATAATCGCCACAAATCAGGTAGCATGCGAAGGAAGTTATTCCACAAATTTTGATGATCAGATTCACTTTCTAGCTTATCCATCAAGGATAAGCCAACAAATAAAGCTACAGATAGAAAACCCAGGGTCGAATAGATCAACATGCTATACGTGTAGCTGAAGAGAGAAACGCAGATTCCTCCAATTGGGGGATATACAAGTGTGATAACCATTCTTTCACCTCTTCCTATTCCTAGATATCAGTAAATGTAAAGCAGATTATATATTGGACGATCATTGATACGTCTCGAATTTCGTATTCGATTTGGTAATATTTTCTCTTATCGTTCTATTATCGTACAAAAAAAGCTCATTCTGCAAATAACTTTCTGCCCCCCTACAAGTAGTAAAGGCTGCACGTCATCAACATGCAGCCTTATGTTTGGAGTCAACAGCTTCTAGCCTGTTCTAAAGAGTATATTTTTCCAACAAAACATTTACGTTTTTGGACTGCATACGTTCCCTTCTTTAAAAAACATACCCGTATGGTACGAAGGAGTACACGCACGGGTATGTTTTCTAGCTAATTATGTACGATATGCAGAAAGTGTGTATAGAACATATTGTGAACTCTTTTCAGACGTTCTATGTTGGTGTATAGTGTGGTTTTTTACTTTTGTTTGTTTTATTTTTATAATTTTTGTACGCAGTATTTTAGTACACTTTTGTCTTGCATCTTCTTTCTTCCGATATAGGGATCATTAGAAGGTATGTTATACTTATCATAAAATCCAGCAGCTAGCTGCTGGCGAGCGAGGTTGTGCCTATGTATCCAAAAGCATTGATTGAGTATCTCGTCTACTTCCACGCTGATCGTGATTACTTTGAGTGCCATGAGGTGCTTGAGGAATATTGGAAAAGTCTCCCCAAAACGGAAAAGAGCAAACTTTGGGTAGGTCTTATTCAAATTGCGGTTGGATTGTATCACCACCGGCGCGCTAACTTTGCTGGTGCAGAGAAAATGATCAGCAGTGCTCTGCAACTTCTTACAATAGATGAGTTAGAGTCCTATGGCTTCATAGGCCAAGAATTAATCGATCGTTTAATAGTCAGAAAAAAAGTGATTGAGCAGCGCAAGCCATACACGGATATGGATCTGCCTCTTCATCCAGCTCCCCTGCTTGCGACCTGCGAGCAAAGATGCGCAGAGCGAAATGTCTGCTGGCTCTCACCTAGCGATTTAAAAAATCAGTTTTTACTACATAAACATACACTGCGCGATCGCAGCGGTGTGATCGCTGAACGGGAGGCCGAAATTCGGCGGCGGGCGCAGCCGCCTTCCTGAGGACTTCTTTCCTCTTTTATGAGTTGGGTCATTTGTATGTCAAAGAGTTTTTTAGCCAGTAAAAAGGAGGAGCTATCCTCTTTTTTCTCCTTTCCTTCTTCCTATTTTTTTCAACCTTTACGCGTACTCCATAGTTTCCTTACTCTTTCTTAATGTTGGTATGTTTTATAATATGAGGAATTTATTTCTCACAAAGAAAGGAAGGAATCAATATGGATCATGAAAAAAGAATGGATCGTCGCGAATTTTTGCGTGCGGGCGGAAAAATTGCTGGACTTACGCTTGGACTTACTTTGCTTGGTTCAATGAAAGACTTCCCTGTCGAAGCAGCACCAAAATTCAAAGCCTACCCATTCACGCTTGGCGTCGCATCCGGAGATCCGTCAGCGGATGGTGTCGTATTATGGACAAGACTTGCGCCTGACCCATTGCACGGCGGGGGTATGCCGATGCATAACGTTCCAGTGCAATGGGAGGTATCTCTTGACGAAGGATTCCGCCATGTCGTTCGTAAAGGAACAGGGTTCGCCAAAGCGGCACTGGCCCATTCTGTACATATTGAAGTCGATGGCCTTGCGCCAAACACACCGTACTACTACCGTTTTAAAGCCGGCTCAGAGATCAGCCCAATCGGACGTACAAAGACGTTGCCGGCATATGGAGCGGACCTGGCTCGCCTGACCTTCGCCTTTGCCTCCTGCCAGCAGTATGAACACGGATATTTTACCGCCTACCGCAGAATGGCCGAAGAAGAACTCGATGTCGTGTTTCATTTAGGAGATTATATATATGAATACGGGGCCAACGAATACAAAATAGACGGCGGAAACATACGGACACATATCGGAGAGGAAATCATCACACTGGAAGACTACCGCAATCGTTATGCCCAATACAAAACAGACGCAGATTTGCGCGAAGCACACGCCGCATTTCCATGGATCGTGACCTGGGACGATCATGAAGTGGAAAACAATTATGCGGGTTTGATCCCGGAAAAAGACCAGCCAATCGAGCCGTTTATCGCGCGCAGAGCAGCAGCATACCAGGCGTATTATGAGCACATGCCGCTCCGCTCCTCCTCCCTGCCAACCAAAACAGGAATGCAGTTGTACCGCCGCTTCACTTATGGGAACCTGGCTGACTTTTATGTTCTAGACACGCGGCAGTACCGGGATGATCAGGCAAACGGGGACGGATACAAAGCACAGTCACCGGAATCGCTCGATCCGAACCGCACGCTGCTTGGCAAAGAACAGGAGGCCTGGCTGCTGGACGGGCTTGCTACCTCTCCAGCCCGCTGGAATGTGCTTGCGCAGCAAATCTTCTTCTGCCAGCGTGACAACACGAAGGGTCCTGCACAAAAAGGAAGCATGGATGCATGGGATGGCTATACACCAGCACGGGATCGGATTATCGACGCACTGTCGAAGCGTTCGGATACAAATTTTGTCGTGCTGACCGGAGATGTGCATGCGAATTGGGCTGCTGAGATCAAAGAGGATTTTAACAATCCGGACTCTAAGACGTTAGGGGTAGAGGTTGTCGGCACATCCATTACATCAGGCGGTGATGGTGCTGATATGCGCAATGATACAGAGCTGTTCCTTGCGGAGAACCCGCATATCAAATTCTTTAATAATCAGCGCGGATATGTGCGCTGTACAGTCACGCCGGAGACATGGCAGACCGATTTCCGCATCCTCCCTTACGTAAGCCGTAAAGGGGCACCCATCCTGACTCGTGCCTCCTTTGTGACGTCACATGGCAATCCGCGCTTAACCTTAACCAAAGAGCAAGCGACAGCGGCCCTATCTACGCCCGTCCTACTCTAACACGAATCATTTGTTGCACAAAAAAGCACCCGAGACATTGGGTGCTTTTTTGTGCTATACGCCACAGCTTTATGGATCAAATAACAACTTCGCCTTGGACACAATGATTTACTCCTTTTTCGAGAATAACATGCTAACTTTTGACATGTTATTATGATAGGTTGGACTTTACAAGAAGAAACCTGTTTATTGGAGGAGATAACTATGAATAAACATCCAAATACAATGAGGGCTGCAGTGCTTCATAGGTTTGGCGGTCAAGAAGAACTTGTTTATCAGGAGGTTGATGTTCCAAAGATCAGACCTGAAGATGTATTGATCAAAGTTGCCTATGCCGGTGTTGGAGAGTGGGATGCATTCGAACGGCAAGGCGGATATGCGGAAATGTTAAACATGAATCCAGAATTTCCTTATATTCTCGGTTCTGAAGGTTCAGGTACCGTACTTGCACGGGGGGAGAAGGTGTACACTGTTGAATTGGGAGATCAGGTCTATGCACCAGCTTTTTTAAATCCTAAAGGTGGTTTCTATGCGGAATATGTGGCCATCAATGCCAAGTATGTATCTCGAATTCCGGATGGATTAACCATGCAGGAGGCGGCGGTTATTTCTGGAGTTGGAATTACCGCATTGCGAGGGCTAGAGGATGTTTTAGCACTGCAGCAAGGGGAATCTATCATGATCTTCGGCGCCAGTGGAGGCGTTGGTCACATGGCAGTGCAACTTGCGAAGTGTCTAGGAGCACGTGTTTTCGCTATTGCTTCAGGTGAAGACGGTGTTGCCATGGTGAAACAGCTTGGCTGCGAGGTAGTTGTGAATGGTAGAGAGGGAGATATTGCTTTGAATGTTTTTGAATTTGCACCAAGAGGGGTCGATGCGGCTCTGTTCACCGCCGGGGGAGAAATCGCTAATACTGCTGGTGATTGTCTACGTACAGGCGGCCGAATCGCATATCCTCATGGGATAAACCCACCGCTCAGGATAAATGGAAACATCAAAGCAACAGGATATAACGGGGAATCTGATCCTGAGATTATAGACAGACTTCACCGTTATATTGCAGCAAATAAACTATCCGCGCATATTAGCCATACCTTTGCACTGAAGGACGCACATGAGGCGCATGCAGCTCTAAACAATCATTACTTGGGGAAAATATGTCTACAAGTCATTTCTTAAGATAGATGTTTTCCTTCAATTGCCCCATAAATGAAAGAACCTCTGTCTTATCGGATCGAGGTTCTTTCATTTATAAAGATCGCTAAAGATCAGGAGACCATGTGGCGAGACCCCTTTATTTGAATTTCTTCCAATCCAAATTGCTCTCCGATAATAAATCCGCGAAGCTTTTGTTTTTTTCTTTGGCTTTGCGCTCGGCAGCCTGTCGTTCGCGTTCGGCTGTTTTGCGCGCTTCCTCCTCTTTATGCAGCGTTTGTGACGTTTCCTTCAGCTTCTTCAACGCCTCTTTGCCAAGTCGGTCTCGCAGCGTTGCACCGCTTGTGTCCGGCTCCCGGCTTCCTTGCGCTCTTTTTTGTTTAGCCATCGTATCAGTTCTCCTCTTCTTTCAATACCCGTCTCTGTTTGTCTACAGACATGCCGCCGACTTCACATTACCCGCTTTTATTGTACAGAAAAATCCGTATTTGTCTAGGGTGCCTGTCCAATCAATCGGCATTTCTTTTCATAGAATATAGTACGTTCTAAAAAAGGAGGTGATTTTGTGACGATTCAATTTCTTGATATGAGAACCTCACAGGATGGCGGCGGTGCTCTTGTAGCAGCTACCTCGCGTCTTATAGGTGATATCGGACTTCAGACCGCGGGCGTATCTGCTGCAAACGCAGGGTCTGTACGTGTTCAGCTCTGGGGATATGCGAAGGTAGCACAGACAGCAGCCGGAGACACGGTTACCGTAACGATCCAGCGGAACGGTGCAACTATTTTCTCTACCACGCTGACAGCTCGAACAGCGCTTGAACAAAACTACATCGCCATTGATCCAGCTGACTTCCCACCTGCTGCCGCAGTATTGGCAGGTCAAATTCGCTATACAATGACAATCGTATCTAGCGCAGCTGCAACACTAGAAGATGCAGGGCTTGGCGGTGAAGCCGTTGCCGGCAACTTCACAGGATAATCATACAAAAGGAGATGACATCCCACGTCATCTCCTTTTCTTTATGACTTTCGGTAATGCTGTGCCATAGCAATAAAGGCTTGTTCATTTTCCGTCATGCCGCAAGCCCCGCACTGAATCCTACGCTCGCTCCCGTTATACGGAATATGAAATGCATCAAGCGTATCTGCTTCATAATCTTGTACCACTTCTCCATTATGCGGGTCCATTTTCACATAGTGAGGAATCTGATTAAGAATCGCAAAACGGGTACGGTTGCTTTTGCATCCTGGACATAAGTATGGTGTCGCCATTCATCTTTCCTTCCTTTCTTCGCTATCTGTCTGCTTATTTCAACCATTGTTTGAGAAGGCCAATCGCATACGAAAGCCCTTTGGCCCTGCCGATTTCTTTGTAGACCTCTTCGCTTTTATTCTGACGGCTTGCATTGAGTGCAGCCTGTATCTGCTCCTGTTGAATATCGGCAATTAACTTCTCCATATCCTGCCGCATCATCATTGCAATCCACCTTCCTTTATCCTCTAGCTTGTGAAAAATCGGATGTTTTATTCACGATTTTCCTAAATAAAGAAAAAAGTTCTAGCAGGTAAAACAAAGCCATATGAATAAAAAAGAGTCGGCGACACGTTCGCTAGATTGCTAGACGAGAGGAGATCGAATGAGTAAAATCCATTGGATAGTATGTATCGTAATAGGAATCATGCTGACATTTGGGATGGGGTCCGGTAAAGATGGCGATCTTGCGGCAAAAGAGTTATTTAAAAAAGAAACAAGAACCCTAACATATACATATTCAGCCCTGCTAAAAGCGATACCTGTAAAACCCAGCAAGCGCCCTTCTCTTTCTGCGGCCCTGCATAGAGGAGAAATGGACGAGTTGGTAACATGGGCAAACAAGAATCAGCATCGACCCGCTCAATATATGCAAAAATTCCGTGGCAATATCTCGGCATATACGAATGGTCTTTCAGAAACTGGGAAGAGCTCACGCCATCCGCTATACGGGATTACGGCCAGCGGCCACCGAACAAAAGTTGGTACTACGGTGGCCGCCGGGCGTCATATTCCGTTTGGTACGGTTCTCTATATCGAAGGTGTAGGCTATCGTGTCGTGCACGATCGGGGTGGTGCCATCAAAGGCAATAAAATTGATGTATTCGTCTCAAGTATGGGGCAGGCGAAGACGTTTGGGCGTCAATCGCTCGATGTTTATGTTGTGAAATGGGGCGATGGTAAACGAAAACGGCGCTAAAAAAAGGGTACAGACAGTACCTGTCCATACCCGCTCTTGTTTGTATATTCGCTTATAGATACAATGTTCGCGCTCCATCGAAGAAATATAGCACTTTCTCAAGCACCGGACGCCCTGTAATGCGCGCTGTGGCAAGCGCATAACTCTCAAGCTGTTCTCGGTATCTTGCAATCAGGAATTCATCTGACAGATCGGCGGCCGTATCGGTCTTATAATCAAGCAGTATCCATCCGTCTTCTCTCTCGATCAAGCAATCAATCACACCCTGAAGCAGCACTGTTTCCTCTTCTTTGCTGTCGCCTTCTTGCTCCTTCCACTCCGGATACACATCACGAGCCGAAAGCGCAAGGTTAAAGGGAACTTCTCGGTATATGCGATCACTTTGCAACACCTTCTGTCCCGCTTCGCTTGTATAAAATTGTGCAATTCGCCCAGCATCGACAGCTTCCGCTTCCATTGACGTCAATAATTCACGCGCAACCATGCGCTCGATTGCTTCTGTAATCTCTTCCGCTGTTAATGCGTGATCTAGCGGAAGCTGCTGCATAATCGTATGTGTTGCCACGCCAATTTCGGACGCCTGCAGCTTCTTCTCCGAGAGAAATTGCGGACGCTCCGCTGTATCACTGCGGAACAAACCCGGTAAATAAGAAGGGCCGCCAAGCTCTTCAACCGTAAGCGATGCCTGTCTGCGCCGCTTAAGTTCGGATACAGACAGCTTCGACAAATGACTGGTGGCCAGCTTGTATTCATACTTCCAGGAAAGCTGCGCTTCAACCGTCTCGCGATACGGACTCTCTATCGGAACAGGCCGTCCTTTAGCAACCGCCTGCTCCATCTCCTGCTGTATCTGCTTCTCCTCCTCATCGACAAGCAGAAGAGATGATGCTTGATAACATGTAACATGCCAGCGTGATGCATGCTCACGAATAAAGAACGGAGCGCGGTCCATAGTCTCGCTGTATGCATAGAGTGATTCCGCATGCTGATGACGCAAAAGAGCGGGACCGACCCAATCTAAGTATGTGCGCCCTTTAATAAGTTCATAATCCGGCAGGCTCCAATTGGGAGCGGCAGCATGCTGCGCCCATTTTTCCACCGACGCAGTTAGGCTTTTCGCCGTGCCTACAAGAAATAACTTCTCACGTGCACGGGTCAGTGCTACATACAGCACCCGCATCTCTTCAGCCAACTGTTCAAGCCGCATACGCCGCTTCATCGCCGCATGCGGTAGTGTCGGGAAGCTAACACGCTGCTTCGGCTCTACGTATTTCGGTCCAAATCCAAGTTCTTTATGCAGCAGGAAATGCCCGTTGATATCCTGTAAATTATGCTGTTTAGAAAGACCGGCTACGAAGACAACCGGGAACTCTAGCCCCTTACTTTTGTGAATGGTCATGATGCGGACGACATCCTCCTGCTCACCCAACGCGCGTGCCGCCCCTAGATCACCGCCCTGTGCCTGCATTTTCTCGATGAAACGCAGGAAGCGAAACAACCCGCGAAACGACGTTGCTTCATACTGGCATGCTCGATCATACAGCGCACGGAGGTTGGCCTGACGCTGCTTGCCGCCAGGAAGCCCGCCTACAAAGTCGTAATAGCCGCTCTCACGATAAATGTGCCAAATCAATGTTGACAGCGCACCCTGCCGCGCTTTGGTCCGCCAATCGATTAGTTGGTCGTAAAATCCGGAGAGCTTTTCTGCAAGCGGAGAAGGATTTTCTTTAGCCTGCTCCAAATAGGCGAGCAGCGCTTCGTAATATGTTTTGTCCCGCTTGGCAAGGCGTATATGTGCCATCTCCTCCGCATTCAACTGTACGAGAGGTGATCGCAGTACGGCAGCCAGCGGAATATCTTGAAACGGATTGTCGATCACATGCAGAAGCGAGGTCATAACCTCAATCTCTGTCGCAGCAAAATACCCGCCCGATAACTCCGCATATGCAGGTATACCGTGCCATTTGAATTCCTCAGCCATTACCTGCGCCCATCCGCTTGCTGAGCGCAGCAGAATGACAATGTCACGATACTGCACCGGACGCATCGCTTTAGCTGCCTTATCATAGATTAGATGTGGCGTAGATCCTGACGCACCGATAAGTTCTTTGATTTTACCTGAAATCAGTCGTGCTTCAAGCTGTGCCACTTCAAGTTCAGACACATCCGGAAGCACTTCATCTGCTGCGGACGCATCAGTCAGCCCCTCTTCCGCATATACAGCCTCCTCTTCCGCTTCCGCCTTCTCGTCGCTTCGATCAATCAGCATCACTTCGATGCAAGAATCGACACCTTCATGCTCGGGATAATCTTCAGCACCGAGTACAAGCTGGGCGGCCTCATCGTATTCGATCTCACCGGCTGTTTCGGTCATAATTTGTTTAAAGATGAAGTTCGTTCCATCAATTACTTCCCGTCGGCTGCGGAAGTTTTTGGCCAGATCAATTCTCTTGCCCGTTTCTTTGGCATCCGCTGTATACTGCTTATACTTATATAAAAAAAGACCCGGCTCCGCCAAACGGAAGCGGTAAATCGACTGTTTTACATCCCCCACCATAAACAAATTGCCTTCCGCTTCACTCTCTTTTGCCACCAAGCGAACAATGGTCTCCTGTACCTCATTCGTATCCTGATATTCATCAACAAGCACCTCGCCGAACTGTGCGCGATACTCAAGCGCAGCTGCTGAAGGACGCAGGTGGTCAGGAGTTGCTTCTTCATGACGCAATATCTGAAGGCAGTAATGCTCCAAATCTGAGAAGTCCACGAGCCCCTTTGCCTGCTTCAGCTTACTGTACGCTGCACCAAAGCGGCGTACCAGCTCAATCAGCTTATCAATGAGCGGTGCCATCTCCTGATTTAATTCAAAATAATAAGCGGGAGCAATAGCGAACATCTCCTGCTGCAGCTTACCGATCATATCCTTGACTCGATCACGCAATTTCTTCGCTTTATCGATTAAAGCTTCCTCGCACTCTTTTTTCTTGCATGGTTTAAGCTTACCAAACGCCGCATTCTGAAAGACTTCATATAATTCATCCCATGATCCACTACATTTTGCCAATAGCCCTTCAATTACCGCAGTATCTTCTGTAAAATTCACCAGATACGGAAGCGGCCCGCCATCCATCTGTGCTACTTCTGCTCCCTGACGCAGCAGTGCAAGCGCTCCGTTCAGCTCAAGCTCTATATCCTGACGCAGGTACGTAAACCATGGCAGCTTATAAAAGTCCGCTAGCGTATCCGCTCGATACATCGCTGCCATCTCGTCTAGCCAATGATCGGGCCATGGATGGCTGCGGGCAAATTCATACAGCTTCAAAATCAAATGCTGCAGGGCTTCATCGCCGCGGTCTCCCGTATAGCTATCGACCAGACGGAAAAATGATTCATTTTCCGACTCGCCTCCGTACTCTTCTTCAAGTACATCTTCAATCGCTTCTTGTCTAAGAAGTTGGGCTTCTGTGCTGTCTGCAATTCGAAAAGATGGATCAAGATCAATAAGATAATAATACCGGCGCAATACCTCCATACAAAACGAGTGGAGTGTCGTAATCGATGCCCGATTTAATAATGTGACCTGCCTTCGCAAATAAGAAGAGGACTTCGCAGCCGCTTCCTTCTCTAATGCTGCTCCGATCCGGTGGCGCATCTCAGCAGCCGCTGCATTCGTAAATGTTACGACCAGCAGGTTATCCACGCTAAGTGGCTGATATTCATCCGTAATACGTCGAATGATGCGTTCGACAAGAACCGCTGTCTTCCCTGATCCAGCCGCTGCTGCTACTAATACATTCGACCCTCTAGCGGCAATGGCTTCCCACTGTTCATCCGTCCATGTACTGTCCACCGGTTTTTCCAAGATCCGAATACTCATACGCCTTCTTTGCTTCCTTTCTCTGCGATCCTGCGCCACATCGTCTCTTTTTCTTCCTGACGCAGAATGCGAAATTCACCAGGCTCTATCATCTGATCGAACTGGCACACGGATTTAAATGAACAAAACGTGCAAGCGGTTCGCTTTTTGTGACGATACGGATCAATCGATACCTCCCCGTCTGTAATACGCTGGCCGATATCTTGAATTATGTTTCTTATATAGCACCGCAATTGATCCAAGCGCTCTGCTGACACGACGCGAGAGGTGCTATAAAATCCACCGTCTTTTTTCAATGCAACAGGCAGAACTTCAGAATATCCAGTCGCAAGTTCGGTATCCATAAGACGAACCACCTCTTCATCTTCAACCAGCAGACCTCTCATCTTAAAGCGTTTGCGTACCTCGTTTTGAACATGATCATCAGAGAGTGGGATGAGTGAACGCAGAAGCGGATTATGCACATGGAAATATAAAATACCTGCAGGGAAGGCCGCTTCTCCAAAAAATGCCTCCGCCTGTGAGATAATAACATCCAAATAGGTCAGCATCTGCAATGAAAGCCCAAAATACACATCCTCTATCGCCAAATCTTTGGCGCTTGATTTGTAGTCGATGATGCGCAGCAGCAGACCCTTTGAGCCATATGCGCCATCCACACGGTCAATCCGGCCTATCAGCTCCATTCTGCATCCATTGGCAAGTTCGAAGACAAGCGGCGGCAATTCGGCGCCGGGGCCAAATCCAAGCTCTAGCGCTTTGGGAGTAAATTGACTGCGTCTAGCATGTTCTCCTAGCATGACCGCCGCACGTCCCACCACGTTTTTCAGCTTACGCATTATATATTGATTGCGGTGTGTGCTAAGCAGGATTTGTTTTTGAAGGAGGGGGGATAGCACATCAACCTGCTCAGCAGCAAGCCGCTGCATTTGCTCTGTTTCAAGAGAACCCCAATCCATTTGATTTTTTTCCATATGCTCACCGACCAGTTTCAATGCCGCATGAAATAACTGGCCGATATCCGGCGCTTCAAGACGATACAGTTCACGCTCTTTGAGTTTGAGTCCATAAGAAGCAAAATGCGAAAATGGACAAGCCTGAAACCGCTCCATACGCGATACGCTGGTTCTGATGTTCTGTCCATACAATGTACGGCTCGTCTCTATCGTAAGCGCATCTTCCTGATTGCGATGAAACAAGCCTCGCGTCACCCGCTGCGCCTGCTCTGGTATTTCTCGGACTAGCCAGTTGTACGCATCCCACCAAAGCGAATGAATGCCGTAACCACGACGCCACTGATGAAGCTGCGCGCTCAAATACGACAGCGCACGGGATGGGTTAGCTAAGAACGCCAACTGCTCCTGTGCGGAAGCAACTTCTCCTGCCTCAATCGTGATGAAGGACTCCTGCACAAGCGGAAACATTTCTTTCATACGTTTAATAAGTACAGATGGAAGCATGCCTTTGCCCTCTTCGTCGGCTAACGCATAGCTAAGAAAGAGCTGCTCTGATACGGATGTTAAGGCCCGATATAGCATAAATTCTTCTTCCATTAAACGACTTCTGCTGCCGGGTCCAAGTGTACAACCGTTCGCAAGTAGTCTCTCCCTCTCTCCTTCTGATAGCATCCCGTCTTCTTTTGGTCGGGCCGGGATGATGCCATCGTTAATGCCAAGAATAAACGCACATTTCACATTAGCAAACCGAGTACGATCCAATCCCCCGGCCAGTACCTGATCCAAAGCAGGAGGTACGAGCGCGAATGTCAACGTCTCGAGTCCTGATTCAATAATAGTAGAAAAAGTTCCCATATCCATCTGCTCATCGCCCATAACTTCTACGATCTGATCAAGCATCTGAATGATGGCCTGCCATACTTGTCCATGCTCGCGGGCCTGCTCCAAACGCGCTTCATCCTTCGCCACTTCACTCCACGCTTCCAAACGTTTGGGAACGCCGATTTCTATTAAAAATTGATAGAGCCCCTCGCATAGCGCACGCACACTCTTTGCTTTTGTAAGTGCGCTCTCTAGCTTCATAAGCGGAGCGGTAACATGCTGGCGCAGTTCGTTAATCTCCTTCTCTAACGCCAATTCATCATCACTTTGCCGCATCGTAGCAGCCATCTCTACCGCGTTCTCATCCAGTCCGCGATATATGCGATATGTCCATGTAAACTTTGGGTCCGTCCAGCGGTATCCTTCAATCCCATGTGCCAGTACGTAATTTTCCAGTCGATCAATGCGATGACGTGCATCTTCCATTGTTAAATCCGGCTCCATCGGAAGAAGAAGCTCGGTTTTAATGCAGCGGAAAATCGCTTCATAACGCCAGTTATACCGAATGACTTCCAAAGCGGAACGGATCAATTCAGGCAGCGGATGATGAAGCATCGGGCGCTTCTGATCAAGGAACACCGGAATGCCGTAATCTTCGAATACCGTTACAAACAGTTGCTCATAGTCTGCGAGGTTCCGTACGAGCACCGCCACATCACGCCATCGGTATCCTCGCTTACGCACAAGCGCGAGAATACGCTGGGCCGCCCCTTCCACTTCGGCACGTCGATGGGCCGCGGCGGCCATATGTATCGCTTCGGTTGCATGCGGATACGCTTTGATCGGCCGCATACTATATTGTGCTTCTAGGTGCGCAAGTGCCGGCTGATGCATAAAACGAGGAGATAACCCCGATGCCGGAAGCTGCACCAAAGAATTGGCGCGAACCCCGCTCTTCTCCGCCAATTCTATAACCGTTCGGTACGTGCGGGCTGTCGTATGAAACAATTCCATCTCAGCTATTGCGGTCTCTTCATCGTACGGTTGATCTAGCGTGAGCGTTATTGTCATATCTCCTGCATGCGCCCATAAGGCACGCAGCACCATGAGCTCGTGCGGCATAAATCGATCAAATCCATCCACCCAAATCTCCGCGTCCCGCAAATAATCAGATCTCTCCAATCTCTCGGCAAGCAGCGGCAAATAGTGTTCCGCGTCCAAATATCGATCTGCGATGTACTGTTCGAGTTCATCATAAATAAGGTGCATATCATGCAGCTTATCGATAAGAAAGCCGCTCGTCTCTTCTTCACTTTCTTGCCGTGCAATAAACAGATCGCGCTGCTGGAGCAAATCCTCTGCCGTCATGCCGTGACGCACCAGCTCGCCATACATCTCTTCTAATTGGTCTGTAAATCCGATGCAATTCATAGCACGGCCGAATACGCGAAGATCATTGCTGCGCTTCTCTAGAATGCGGCGCAGCACCATCTTAATACCGGTGCTATCAATATGGATGCGCGACAATCCCCCTACTTCCTGAAGGACCTTCCATGCCAGCCTCCGAAAGCTGAATACTTGAGCACGCATTGTACCAGCAAGCCCTGATTGTGCGGCAAGTTCATATTCTGCCTGAAAGCTCATCTGCTGCGGCACAAGATAAACAAGCGAGGGACCCATCGGCTGCTCTTTTTGCCGCTGACAAATCTCATTGATGCAATATGCACTCTTCCCGCTGCCCGCGCGGCCGAGAACCATGCGTAATGCCATTGCCCTCCACTCCCTTTCCATCATTTCTCTTTATTGTATAATGGATCATTTGTTCGTACAAATTATAATTTCTGGTCGATTTCAGCTAAGACATCCCCAATTTTCCTATCATGGATTACCAGATCGGCTATCTCATCCAATGGGGTAGGCTCCATATTAATAATAACAAGCATAGCACCGTTTTGCTTTGCCAACTGGGGGAAAAAATTGGCCGGAGATACTTGAAGCGAGGAGCCGAGCACAATAAATAAATCGGCACAAAGTGTCTCCCGCTCGGCCGCTTGCAGCGCTTCCTCAGGTAGCGCTTCCCCGAAAAGAACGACGCAAGGACGCAAAAACTGACCGCAGGTGCAAATAGTTCCTCCTGCTTGAAGATACCGGGTACCCGAATATTCCTTCTCACATCCTTGACAACGCAGACGATTAATCGTCCCATGAAGTTCCGCGACGTGTACGCTCCCTGCCTGCTGATGAAAATGGTCTACATTTTGCGTAATAATATAATTAATCAGCCCTTCTTTTTCCCATTTAGCTAGTCGTTCATGTCCGGCATGCGGACCGTACTGACCTAGGGTCTCAATTCGTGACTGATAAAACTGAACAAACTCTTCGCGATTATGCATCAGTGCATATGTACTGGCTAATTTGGTCGGGTCTTTATGACGCCACAATCCCTGCTTCGAACGAAAATCCGGAATTCCGCTTTCTGTTGACATGCCTGCTCCTGAAAAAACGACTGTATGCTTCGACTCTTTTAACCACTGTGCTAGCATTCCATTCTCTCCTTTCTGTATCGCTACTGTCAAAGTCAAAAAATAAAGCCTTACTCGTGATTGAGAAGGCTTTATTTCCGTAGTTGTGTTTCCGATCTGTTTAATCAATATTACAGAAAGCGACGGGGCAATCATCACAGTTATTGAGCTGCTTGAGCTGTTTCAAATCGTGAATGACGATCTTCTGCCCTTTCATCGACACAATATCTAAGCTGCGCAGCTCCTGGAGCGTGCGATTAATATTTTCACGGGTTGAACCGCAAAAGTTGGCCAGTTCACGATTCGATATCGGCAGGTCAATCAACAGCCCATCTGATGTTTCTACTCCATAGCTGTTTGCCATACGAATGAGCGTAGAATACAGCGCGCCTTTTTTTCCGTTCATTACAAGGTCACGGAATTTAGTCTGTGTACGGCGGAAATGATCGCTCATCCACTTCATAAACTCAAAGGCCACCTCTTTATTCTCAAGCAATCTCTTCTCGAAGGTCTCCCGGTTAATCACGCCTACTTCCCCATCTTCAAGACACTTGGCACTAAACACGTATGTTGGACGGTCCGCAAACAGAATCAACTCACCAACGATATCACCTTGTTTGCAGATGCGCAGGGTCAGTTCTTTCCCTTCCGCATCTGTCTTTCCGATCTGCACTCGTCCTCCAAGAATCATATACATGGAATCCGCAGCTTCTCCCTGGTGAAACAGATACGTGTCTTTTTTTATCTTCTTCGTCGTAGCACATGTCTGTAACAAAGCCTTTAACGGATGCGAAAGGTTTTCCACGGGGTAAGCACCTCTCCTTATAATCGTAGGTCCATTATAATACGAACGGAATTGAATTCACAGGAAATATTCCATGACACAGCAATTGGACCATTATACAATTCGCGCTCCAAGGCAGCTTTTCATATGGACAAGCGCCCATTCATGTCCCGTCGGGTTAAAACTTGCCACCGCATCTTTATATACGGTAATACGAAAGCCTCTATTGTAAGCGTCAATTGCTGTATGCAGATCACAGATATCGGTACACACGCCTACGATCCCTACTTCTTCAATGCCTCGCTCCCGCAGGCGTATCTCTAGATCTGTACCAGCAAATGCACTATAGCGCGTCTTATCCATATATACCACATTTTTCTTATCCTGATGCCGTTCATACGCGTCTTTTAGCTTGCCGTATAGCTCTCGTCCCTTTGATCCGGCAAGATTGTGGGGCGGAAATAACTGCGTTTCCGGATGATGCGGATCATCCGCTTCATGACGATCTACCGCAAAGACAACATAGTCCCCTCTCTCAATCGCCTCTTCTGTTAAGGCGACGAGCTTTTCTTCGATTTGCTTACCTGGTTCTCCAACCGGAAGCGCGCCGTCCACGAAATCATTCGTATAGTCAATGACAAGCAATGCTCTCTTTTTCATTCGGTCTGCTCCTTCTTTCGGTACCCTGAGTTTACATAATAGTAATACGGTTTACTTTTATTTATTTTACGCATGTATTCTATTCTATTTTTCCCGCCCCCACTCCTTCTCCCTCTCACGAAAAAGGCGAGGCACACAAAAAGCAGCACGCTACATCTCCCATAGCATTCGTTCCCGATGCAAGCCTTGTAATGTCTCGATCACCTGACAGGCATACCCTTCATCCTCTCTCCTGCGGGCAGATAACAGTTCGTCTAGTGCTAGATTCGTTTCTGCATCAAGCAGCATGACCTCCGCTGAAGGGAGCATCATACTCTCAATCGCTTCAAGAGAATGGTACACCATCTTAAGATTTTTGTTCATCGTATATACGGTCACCTCAAAGTCCGATGATAAAAGTCCATACTTTGAACGCGCAATCGTTAATACTTCAAACTTCGAAATATGAAGGTTGCCGTTCAATTCATCCCGGTTCACATGACCATCCGTCCAAAATGCGGGGGCATTCTGACTCTCAATTTTTAGGCGAAGGTTGCGTGGGGATAGGAAATACATGGCACGTATCCGGTCCCCGAATCGCTCGTTCAACTGTGTAAACCCATCCTCTTTCTCTCCCGATTGAATTGCCATGTCATCTCCTCCTTGGTGTAGGATGGATACGCTCCGGACTGTTTTGTCTTATATGATTATGCTGTCACTTCATATGGTATGATGATAGAGAAGATCGGCATGTACAAGAGATCCTACAGAAGGGGCGTGACACAATGGAATTAGGTTTGCAAAATAAAGTTGTACTTATTACCGGTGCCTCTAAAGGGATTGGCCGGGCGATTGCTCAAGCATTCCACAAAGAAGGAGCCAGAGTTGCCATTACGGCAAGAGGAGAGGATGAACTTAAGGAAGCGGCACACGAAATGGACGGTATCCTCACCTTCTCTGCTGATATGACCGATCCGTCTTCGCGCGGACATGTGATCAGCCATGTTGTTGATCACTTCGGAACCATCGATATTCTGATTAACAATGTAGGCGGAAGTAGCGGAGGAGCCATTCTTGACACAGATACGGCACTGTTTGAAGCGGCAATGGAGCTTAACTTTTACTCTGCGGTCGACTTGAGTAAACAAGCGGCTGCTATTATGAAGGAAAATGGAGCCGGGAGCATTATAAATATCAGCTCCATTTACGGACGTGAAGCGGGCGGAAAACCAACCTATAATGCGGCCAAAGCAGCACTCATTAGCTTTACGAAGGCATTGGCAGATGAGGTGATTCCTTATGGTATTCGTGTCAATGGCGTTGCCCCCGGTGCGATCCTTCATCCAACAGGCAATTGGATAAAACGGCTTGAAGAAAACCCAGAGAAAATCAAACAATTTGTTCAAGCTGAAATTCCGGCCGGACGCTTCGGCACGGTAGAGGAAGTGGCGAACGTTGTGCTCTTCCTTGCATCAGAGAAAGCATCCTGGGTCGTCGGCGCAACATTGAATGTGGACGGTGGACAATCGAGGAGCAACTTTTAGTCCCGCTTCATTAAAAATTTCCCTATCCATTATCGGATAGGGAAATTTCACTACATGACACGATATATGTCACTTTAAAATGCGAATAACATCGCCTTCTTGTAATTGATACGTTCCTTTTGGATGCACTACTTCTCCGCTTCCCTGGTAGATGCCCTGTAACCATCCTTCTTCCGGATGCATAATCTTCAAAGCCTTACCTACGATAAGCGAGATGCTTTCGTTGTTTTCAAGCAATAATTTTCCACTGCCATCCGTAATTCGATATTTGCCTTGAATGCTATCCATGCACATACCCCTCTCTGCGAATAAAATTCTTTATTTATGAAGTATGGAAAGAAAACTGTTACCAGGATTTATCGCGACAGGTGCCGCACCTGCTTATGCAAGCAAGATAGTTGGAAAATTATGTCCATAATAGATAAATTATATCGCATCCTCTTTTAAAAAACAAATGTCTATTCGTCTACCCGCTGCTATGCACAGTGTTGTTCTAGTCTCTTCTGAAAGCGGCGCTGTGTGTTGAAGAGCCGCAGACTAAGACCGATTGCACCAAATAGAAGGCCGACAATCAGGCCAACCCAATAACCAAACGCAGCAAGTGCTGTGTAATTAGCCATCACATAGCCTACCGGCAATCCGATGATCCAATACGAAGCAAATGCGATAACAAAGACGACATTCACATCTTTATAGCCGCGCAGTACTCCCTGAATGGGTGCCGCGATCGCATCGGATAGCTGAAAGAAAATCGCATAGACTAAAAATTGCTTTGTTAATGCAAGCACGCTTGGATCTGTCGTATACAGCTTCGCCACCTGTCCGGTAAACAAAAACAGGAATACCGCACATACAAGCGACATACATACCGCCATGCTGATGCCGACATAACTATATTGCACTGCGTCCTTATACCGCTGCGCCCCCACTTCGAATCCGACAGTAATCGTAAGCGCCATCGCAATGCTCATAGGGATCATATATAATAAGGAAGCAAAATTGAGCGCCGACTGATGTGCTGCGATCGTAATGGTATTAAATTCACTCATTAGAAGCGTTACCGCTGCAAAAATACTCGTCTCAAAAAAAATAGAAAATCCGATAGGAACCCCGATCTTCAACTGCTCTTTCCATGCGAGCAAGGAGACACGGGGCAGGCGATGAAATACTTTATACCCCGCAAATGGTTCAAAACGATGAATAACATACACGCTGAACAGCGCAATGCACCAATACGTCACCGCTGTCGCGTATCCGGCCCCGACTCCGCCCAACTGCGGAAATCCGAACTTCCCGTAAATTAATACGTAATTCAATACAACGTTAATCGGAAGTGCCATCAATGTAATCAACATCGTAATGCGCGTGTATCCGAGCGCATCAATAAAACAGCGCAGCACCATCGAAACAAATAAAGGCGCGATGCCAAATGCGATCGCGAACAAATAATCATGCGCGATGACACGTACCGTTGTCGCAAGCTCCATCTGTGACAGCATCGGCGATAAAGCAGCGGAACCGCCTGCGATAACAAGGACAGTCAGCAGAAACGCCAAATAGACACCCTGCATAACAGTTGCCGGCATATGTTCCGTATTCCTCGCCCCAAGAAACTGCGCAATAATCGGTGTAATAGCTAACATGACTCCGGATAAGCCGGTAAATACAGGCATCCATAGGCTTGATCCAATCGCCACACCAGCCAGATCATCCGGGCTCGCATGGCCAGACATGACCGTATCAAAAAAATTCATCGCATACAATGTTAGCTGCGTGACGAGCACAGGCAGCAGAATCACCAAGAGCTGGCGAATTTTCTCCTGCAATGAATATGTTTGCTTCATAAACCTCTTCCTCACTCTCTCTATCTCTTATCATCCCTCATACGACCCATACACGCATCCTTCATTATATCATGTCTACTATCACAATCATGTTAATTTGTATGTAAGCCCCATAAGAAAAAGAGCACGCGATTTCCATGCTCTTTTTTGTTTTTTTTACTTCTCATTATTTTGTTGTTGTACTGATATATTCCGCCTTACGTCAGCCATTCGCTTCTCGATGTTCGATATGCTTTCATTTAGGGATTCGATGAATTTCAAATCCTCCGCATCCGGCTGAATGTGCAGCTCCCGGCGTAATTGAAGCAATTCAAAACGCTGCTCTTTTAATCGTTGGTATTTTTTGATCTCCTGCTCGATTGTTTTCTGTCTTCGAAGTATATCTGTGAGGTTTACCATATGTTCAACTTCCTTTGTTTGCTCTAGTCTCTTCGTGTTTCCACCCAAGAAACATAGTACCCCGATTACGAGCAGACGAATCGTTGCTATACGACAGGCTCTATAAAAAAGATGCGGAGAATAATATAATTCCCGCATCTTACTTCTTTCATTATTCGATTCGAAATGTCCCTACAAGCGAGCGCAGCTCATCCGCCTGCCCATGCAGCGTGGATGCGGTACGCGCATTCTCTTCCATTGTAGCTAGCTGTTCTTGGGAAGAGGCTGCCATTTTACGGGTATGCTCCATTGTCTCTCCTGTAATTTGCGCCGTTTCTTCCGCTGAGGCGGAGATTTCCTGCGCACTCGCAGAAACCTGCTGCGTCACTGCTGATACCGCTTGAATCTTCTGCGCAATATCATCAATCAGATGCAGAATCCGCTCGAATGACTGCCCCGCTCCATCTACAATGCTTGACCCTGCTGCTACTTCTTCTGTCATGCGGTTCATCGCTTCCACAGAACGGAAGGAGTCCTCGCGAATAGCCTGCAGGGAACCGGTGATTTCGCTGGCTGATTTCGCTGACTGCTCAGCAAGCTTGCGTACCTCGTCTGCTACAACTGCGAAGCCGCGTCCGTATTCACCTGCACGAGCCGCTTCAATAGCCGCATTCAATGCAAGCAAATTAATCTGACTTGCGATATCGGTGATCAATTCCACGACATGGCCGATTTCACTTGTGCGTTCATTCGTTTGTTTAACAAGTTGGGTCGAGTGCTCAAGCGAAGCAGAAATCGAATCCATCTGTGTTACCGCCTTTTGAATCATCTGATTGCCTTCCGCTGCTGTCCGGGATGCTTCAATTGTTTCTTCAGAGACTACAACCGATGACTCGGTAATATGCTGAACTCCTGTCGCAATTTCTTCCATAGCCTGTGCGTTTTCAACAGCTACCTGTGCCAATGCTTCACTTCCTGATGCAATCTCCTGGGCCGCTGATGTACTTTGGTGAATCATCTCTGTTGTTAATTGAGCGCTCTGGGAGAGATGATTGGCCGATTGTAATACATGATCGGATGTTCCTGTCACTTGTTTGACCATTTCTTTTAACTGACGAATCATCATGTTAAAGCTTTCAGCCAACCTGCCGATTTCATCTTTTGCATTCGTATGAACCTCGTCGCGCAGATCACCTTCTGCAACTTTTTGTGTTAAATTTACGAACGCGAGAATCGGCCGTGTAATTCTTCGTGCAACTACATATCCGGCCGCGCAGCCAAGCACCATCGAGATTAACGTCATAATTACGCTCATAGAAATAATGAAGCTTTTTACTTCTTGTATAAATGCAGCATCCATATCAATGCCGAGGATCGTATCCGTGCCTTCGAGGCGTAAAAATGCCGACTTATGAATCCCGTACACGTCTTTGTATATAGAACTGGTCTGCATCTCTCCAGTAAACGCCGCATTCATCTCAGCGGTAAACGGATAATCAGCATTACGCTGGTCCGGCTCTCCGCTGAGCGCTACAATGTACGTCTTGTCCTTTTTAGCCAGAACATAGACATTTTCAACGTCCATTCTTTTTTTCTCATCGTCAAGAAACGCCAAAAGCTGCTGATACTCTGCTTCAGAGCCGCTATCCGATTGATTGACAAGCATCTTGTTTACATTCTTTTTTAAGTCGATGATATTATTTTTTAAGGTGTGCTCAAATTGTGTCAGCACATACTGATCGACAATCCCCATCGCTACTTTATAAAAGGTCACGCTAAACAGCAGGGAGAGGACTAGAATGCACAGCGCGAAGGAAGCGGTAATCTTTCTGCTAAGTGAATGTTTCATCTTAAACATACATAAGCTGCTCCTCCCGTGCTGCATCCGTCAGTTCTACTTGCTCTGCCAAAAATGCAACAATCTCATCAAGTGTCTCGATTGTAGTATATGGTGAGATGGAGAAGAACTTCGCCACATACAACGGCACACGATCGGTCGAATCTATGGCGTCAATGACGCACTGACGTGTCGTATCCCCGAAAAATACCCGGTCGCGCTGCTTGCCCAACTGCTCAAATAAGGCATAGTTCCATTTGTTATTTCGTTCAATGCGCATCTGTGCCAGCTTTCCAGCCTTCTCCTGCTGCCATTCCGGCTGTCCCGGGTAGAAGCGGAACGTCGTAATCGGGCCTGGATTGTCCGCATTTGTAATAGCCATATTCGGGAATTTGGCACTGATTTTTTCACGGAATGCCATATTCACCCGCACATAATTGGCGAGAATCTGTTGGTAGCCCTCCACGCCAAATGCAAGCAAAGCTGCATAGATGGCAATGGAACTTGCCATACGAGAGCATTCCAATGTATAGCTTGTGTGGTAGCTTCCATAGCCACGGTTTCCTACATATGGGGTCTCGAATTCATGCAGATCCAATAGCCCAACATCTTTTCCATTCTTAACAAGAAAGAGCGAGGTCAAATACGGTGTCTGCCCAAGCTTTTGAAAATCAAAGCAAAGGGTATCTGCAAGATGAAGATGCTGCATTTTCTCCCGAATTTTCTTTAGGTTTTCGCACAGCGGCGCTTCGAATCCAAGCGGATTGCGGGCAAAATCATAATCATTGAAGAGACAATAGAAACCGCCAAGGGCTGAGTCGGCATGAATGTGTGCAGGTTTTAACCCGTGCTTTGTCGTAATCGTCTCCGCTTCTGCCTTGATTGCTGCCACATCGTCAATCCCGAATGAATCGGTTGCACCTGTCGTGGCGACAATGTAGATAGGAATTCCACCTTTGCGAATTACGTCTTCCATTTTCGTGCGCAGATCACCTACATCCATCGCATGGGTAGCCGGGTCGGCTTTAACTGTAATGAGGTTGTTGCTGCCAATCCCGGTTGCTTCCATTGATTTTAGCAAGCTGTAATGTGCATTCTCGGAAGCGAAGCAGTATAGATGATTCGGTACTCCTTCTTCTTTAGCATTCGGAAACTGCTTGGCAATCGCCAGGCGCAAACCCGAGAAAACAGCGCCTTGACCGCCCCATGTCGTATAGCCCCAGGAAGAGGCTACATCATAGCCAGCAAGACGGGACATCATCGCAATCACATTCACTTCCGCCTCCGCACCGGCAGGACCGTATACATCCCATAGGTTATTTCCGTTCAGCAGCGTAGCCAGAAGCGCCCCGATAATACCAGGAATGCTTGCCATTGGCAGGACATTCGTGACAAAGTTTCTCGTATGGTACGGATGGCCCTGTGCCAGCTCTAGCAGCTTGTTTACGACCTCTTCCATTTTTGCCCCATGCTGCGGCGCTGTGGCAGATTCCATAATTTCTTTATAGAAATCCCCTGTACGCTCCCGCATAGGACCAAGCGTGGAACGATGCGGATCTTTTAGCTCATCTAGTTCTTCGATCAGTGTGTGAATGAAACCAAGCAGCGATTGCTGGCTTTGTTTGTTTCCATCCTCACTTGGAAATAACGCTTGTACTTCTTTCATGTTCATCATTGCTTACAACTCTCCATTCTCTTTGCTGTACGTATTTCTTCCGATAAAGAAAAAAGACTATTTTCCGTAATGGAATAGCCTTCATCATCAAAGATAGCGCCCGAATCCTGCGATCCGCTGCCATATGAGCAAACGTTCACAAATAAAAGCACCATGCTATGTAGTATGATTTCGGCAACCGGCTATCTTAGTTCTTTCGGAACCTTAGATCCTAGGCTTTGCGTCCCCATCTTTCGGTGGGTTTGCCATTTTCGACATATATTGGGTTTTGTTTACTAGTGATATTTTACCTATCAAAAAAATTTTTTCAACCCTTTGCACCATTGTTATATTATTAAAAATTGTCGGCGTATTAAAAACTACCTGCAAAATTAGAAACAACTGCTTTCTGTGTGCTAAGTGTTATTGTGTTATACTATATACAGCAAAGTGCCTATAACACTTTTATATAAGGAGAGTATGCAATGCAAATTAAGGTGAACCGTCAATTACCGGTCTCGCTTGCCCGACAAATTTATCAGGTGATTGTCGATCGGATTCAATCCGATCTGCTAGAAGAAGGCTTCCGTCTACCATCTGTTCGTACGCTGGCCAAGCAAAGCGGAGTCAGTCTTATGACGGTTGTCCAGGCATATGATCAGCTCGAAGAAGACGGATTTATTCAGCGCGTACAAGGTCGCGGCACCTTCGTACAAAAGAAGCAAATTGTAGAAAAGAATAAGCACGAGGCGTCATACGATTGGCAGCTATCTATTCCTGACTATTTGCCGCGCGCCCAATTCTCACGCTATCATCAAGTCTCGGCACGCTTCGAATTCTTCTCCTCCACCATTGATCCCGGTCTTCTTCCTAACCGGTATCTAGAAAAAGAGATTCAGCGGATTCTTGCCCAGGAGCCGCGCATTCTCTCTACATACGGTGACATGCAGGGAGATTTGGCACTTCGTACGGAGCTTGCGCATTATCTGCGTGAAAATAAAATTAAGACCTCTTCTGAAGAGATTCTGGTTACAAACGGTACGCAACAAGGGATCGATTTAGTAGCACGGACATTCATCGGTCCCGGAGATATCATATTCACCGAAGCGCCCACATATCCGGCAGCCATTGATGTATTCCGCTGGCAGGGGGCAACCATTCTCCCTGTTCCGGTAGATGAACACGGCATGCGGGTGGACATGCTAGCAGCATTATGCGAAAAATATAAGCCAAAGCTGATCTACACCATGCCCACCTTTCATAACCCGACCGGTACGGTCATGACGATGCAGCGGCGGCGGCAGCTGCTTGACATCGCCGCAGAGACACAGTGCCTTATTCTAGAGGACGATCCATGGAGCGAGATTTATTTCGAAAAACAGCCGCCTCCCTCGCTTAAGAGCATGGACGAGCACGGACATGTTATCTATCTAAAGGGATTGAGTAAAATCCTTGCGCCCGGCTGTCGTGTTGGCGTATTAACCGCTTCCGGCACGATACTCAATCGGCTTATCGCCGCAAAAGGCAATATGGATTTAGGCAGTCCGCTCTTAACGCAAAAAGCAATTCTACCACTCCTTCATTCGGAGAGAATGCGCAACCATATCAAGAAGCTGCGCATCGCTCTACAACTGCGCCGGGATATGATGATTGAGTTGCTGACAGAGCATATGCCCCCTGGCGTAAGCTGGATTCCCCCACAGGGTGGGGTCAACCTATGGCTCTCACTTCCGCACCAAATTGATACGGAGGATTTTCTAATTTATGCCCGCAACCATCAGATCACCTTTTTGCCGGGCGCAGCCTGCTATCCCATCGAATCGAAACGCCACTTTCTCAGGCTCAGCTTCTCTTATATGAATGAACGGGAGCTTGAAGAAGGCGTGCAGGCGCTATGCAATGCCGTATCTGCCTTTACCCACACATCTTCGGTATACCGCAAGGCACCAATCGTCTAAATAAAAACAGCACGCAAGAAGCTCTTCGCCTCCTGCGTGCTGTTTTTTGATCTATTATTTTGCAATGCCGACCGCTTCTTGTGCGCGGTATTCTTTAACCATAGTAAGAAAATACGCATGTAAGCGTGCATCATCTGTCAACTCCGGATGAAACGATGCGCATAACAGATGTCCTTCACGCGCAGCAACGATCTCATCCTTATAGCGAGCCAGAATCTCTACTTCATCGCCCACCTCGCGAATGAGCGGCGCACGGATGAACACGGCACGAAAATCTTCGGCTACACCTGGAATCGGCAGATCAATTTCAAAGCTCTCCCGCTGGCGTCCGAACGCATTGCGCGCTACATTGATGTTCATTAGACCAAGGTGAACCCAATCCTGGCCTTCAATGGCATTAGCTAAGATGATCAGGCCCGCACACGTGCCGAACAACGGCTTTTTCTGTGCTGCAAATTCGCGCAGAGCTGTATCAAAGCCGTATTTCTTCATCAGCTTGCCAATCGCGGTACTCTCGCCTCCAGGGATCACCAGACCATCGAGTTCATCCAACTGTTCTACTCGTTTCACTGCGACCGCTTCCGCACCTGCAAGGGTAAGGAGGCGAAGATGCTCCGCCACCGCACCCTGCAGCGCCAATACGCCTACTTTCATGGCTTACCAGCCCCGTACAGCCATGCGCTCGTTTTCGAGCAGGGATGTTACATCAATGCCTTTCATTGCATTACCAAGGTTTTTAGACAACTGTCCGATCAATGCATAGTCTTGATAATGAGTGGTTGCTTCTACAATAGCACGAGCAAAGCGTTCCGGATTATCTGACTTGAAGATACCTGAACCTACGAATACACCGTCAGAACCAAGCTGCATCATGAGAGCTGCATCCGCAGGAGTGGCTACACCGCCTGCTGCAAAATTTACGACCGGCAGCTTACCAGTGTCACGAACTTGCTTAAGAAGCTCATATGGTGCGCCGATATTTTTTGCTTCTGCCATCAGCTCATCTTCAGACATGCTGGCGATCTTGCGAATCTGGCTTTGCATCATACGCTGGTGACGAACAGCCTCTACGATGTTACCTGTTCCCGGCTCACCTTTTGTACGGATCATGGATGCCCCTTCACCGATTCGGCGCAGCGCTTCGCCAAGGTCACGAGCACCGCATACGAACGGAACCGTGAAATCGCGCTTATTAATATGGAACACTTCATCAGCTGGAGTCAATACTTCTGATTCGTCAATGTAGTCTACGCCTAATGCTTCTAGAACTTTTGCCTCTACGAAATGACCGATACGTGCTTTGGCCATTACCGGGATTGTTACGGCTGCCATCACATCTTCCACAATCGTTGGATCCGCCATACGTGCTACCCCGCCTGCTGCGCGAATGTCAGCTGGTACGCGCTCTAGCGCCATAACAGCTACCGCCCCTGCTGCTTCTGCAATGCGTGCTTGCTCCGCATTCACAACGTCCATGATGACGCCGCCTTTTTGCATTTCTGCCATTCCGCGTTTTACTCGATCAGTTCCTTGCTGTGTCATAATTATCTTCCTCCTGCTTTTTCTTTCGATTTTGTATAGATGATTATGTATAACACTTAGCCCCTAATCACGAAGTGTTATGGGTTCGTTCTTTACAAAACTGATTGTAGCGTATAAGTGTGTATAACAGTCAACCGCATACTATAACACTTTACTTTAAAAATTGTGGCAAAAGGGAAAAGTCCCAAAACATAAACTTATCCTTCTGCCATTTTCTCTAACAAACCCGGGTACTATAATAAATGAGAAAAGTTCGCTGAGTATGACAAGCCTTAGCCAAAATTATTTTATAGAAAAAGGTGTGCGATACTATGAAAGACAAAGCAGTCAAAGATTCACGTGTAGTTAAAACAAGCATCGTGCTACCCCCAGACACGAATCAGCATGGCACTATGTTCGGGGGAAAGCTGATGGCGTATATTGACGATGTAGCCGCCCTCTCGGCAACCCGGCATGCGCGCGTTCCGGTCGTAACAGCTTCTACTGATTCGGTTGACTTTCTCTATCCAATCAATCCGAATGACTCGGTATGCGTAGAATCGTTTGTCATCTCGACCGGTACAAGTTCCATGGAAGTATTCGTCAAAGTAATCTCGGAAGGTCTTTATACAGGAGAGCGAAAGATTGCAGCCACCGCCTTTCTTACCTTTGTAGCCCTTGATGAGAATAAAAAACCTGTGCCTGTTCCTCGCGTGATTCCGGAAACGGAGGAAGAAAAAAAGCTGCACGAACGCGCGGCACAGCGTTCACAGATGCGCAAAATGCGGCGAGAAGAAAGCCGCCGCTTAGCTGAATTTCTGACTGTACGCAAACCGTGGGAATAAGCAGACGCTTATTTCTAACATTACAAAAAGCCGCACGATGCTTGATAGCGTATGCGGCTTTTTGTTTACATAATTATTTTATTGTCTCCTTATTTTTCTTTCTTAGCAAACCAACCGCTCGGCTTTACATGCAAGCTGGTATTAATCTGCTTAACTTCGAGATACTCTTCAAATCCGTACGTTCCCAGCTCACGTCCAATACCGCTCTGTTTATAGCCACCCCATGGCGCTTCATTGAATGTTGGATGATACGTATTAATCCACGTAATACCTGCCCTAAGCTTGCGAATCACGCGCTGGGCTTTCGCCCCGTCGGAAGTGAATACCGCTCCTGCTAGCCCATATTTTGTTCCGTTGGCAAGGCGGATCGCTTCTTCCTCGGTTTCAAATGTTTGAATAACAAGCACAGGCCCGAAAATTTCCTCCTGAACGATTCGCATAGCCGGCTCTGTGTTTGTAAAAATGGTCGGCGCAACAAAAAAGCCGTTTGCTAACCCGTTATCCAGCAGACGCATGCCGCCACAGCACAGGGTCGCTCCTTCCTCTTTACCAATTTCAATGTATTGCAGGACTCGATTCATCTGCACTTCCGAAATGAGCGGTCCCATCTCCGTTGCCTCGTCCATGCCCGGACCAACAGTAATGTGCTGTGCCCTCTCGACAAGCTCTGCAACAAAGCGATCGTGAATGCTTCGCTCTAGCAGCAGACGCGATCCTGCCGAGCACACTTGCCCTTGATTGGCAAAGATCGCATACAACGCATAATCTACCGCTGTCTCAAAATCCGCATCCGCAAACACGATATTCGGTGACTTGCCCCCAAGCTCAAGCCCTACCTTCTTTACCGTATCTGCAGCAGCTTTCATAATCGCAATGCCCGTCTGTGTTCCTCCGGTAAACGCAACTTTATCCACCAGCGGATGGCGAGCCATCTCCCCTCCTACCGATTCACCTCGACCCAATACAAGATTGGCTACTCCCTTTGGAAGAGACGCCTCTTCAAGCAGCTCAAAAAGGCGAATCAGAGAGAGCGGCGTCTGTTCGGCAGGCTTAATTACAAGTGTACAGCCTGCTGCGAGTGCCGCAGCAATTTTTTGTGTCGCCATAACAAGCGGGTAATTCCAAGGAATGATCTGACTCACCACGCCGAGCGGCTCGCGAACAACAACTGCCTGTATCTCATCAGGCACATCGTATGTCTGTCCGTGTGGTGTCGTAGCAAGTCCTGCAAAATATCGAAACTGATTGGCCGCGTCCTCTACATCATAGCGCGATTCGCGCAATGGCTTGCCGTTATTCAGCGTATCGAGCACGGCGAATTCCTCTGCATGCTGCTCAAGCAATTCGGCCGTCCGCAGCAGAATCGCAGCGCGCTCCCGCGCATGACTTGAAGCCCAGCCATCTTCATCGAAGGCGCGGCGGGCGGCCTTAATGGCTGCTGCTGCTTCTTCCGCCCCACCTTCAGCTACTGTACCGATAACCTCACCTGTCGCCGGGTTGATGATATCTCGTGTAGCTCCTGTAAAGCTTTCTGTCCATTTGCCGTCAATATACATATGCCGCAGGCGCGTCGCCTGTACGGTGCCTGCTTCATGTGTTGTGCCGCTCATGCTTTTCCTCCCTTTTAGCAAAATCACTTGGGCAAGAAATCACTATCACTTACTTGTAAGGCTTACTTTTTCAC
The DNA here is from genome assembly GCF_041379945.2 of Aneurinibacillus sp. REN35. Taxonomy (NCBI): domain Bacteria; kingdom Bacillati; phylum Bacillota; class Bacilli; order Caryophanales; family Paenibacillaceae; genus Aneurinibacillus; species Aneurinibacillus baijiui. The sequence goes on from NZ_JBFTXJ020000002.1 coordinate 518,351, forward strand.
TTTGCATCGCACCTAAATTGCGTTCAATCGCATCGAGCACCGTATCGATTTGTTCGTAGGAGATGACCGCCGGCGGCTCCAAGCGAATCACTGTCGCATTGTTAAGCGTACCCCCCACCAAAATATGATCTCCAAATAAACGCTTCGCCAGCTCATATCCAATTGCATTCGTAGAGAATTCCATTCCAATAAGAAGACCTACGCCGCGTACCTCTTTCATCATGTCTGGGAATTGCTCTTTGATTTCAGCTAGACGTGCGAGAATATAATCGCCCTTCTCCCCTGCTTGACGCGGAATGTCCTCTTCGATAATTGTCTTGATCCCAGCGATTGCACCCGCGCAGCAAAGCGGGTTCCCCCCAAAGGTAGAGGAGCCGAGCAGGAAAGGATTCTCCTCCATCTTGCCCCAGTGTTTACGCTTGGCAACCATGGCTGCAATCGGCATCACACCGCCTCCGAATGCCTTACCAAGAGTCATAATATCCGGCACAACATCATAGTGATCCATTCCGAACATTTTACCTGTACGTCCCATTCCTGTCTGTACTTCATCTATAATAAGCAAACACTCATAGCGATCACAAATCTCGCGCAGGCGCTTGAAATAGCCTTCTGGCGGCATGTTGACCCCGCCCTCACCCTGAATTGGCTCGGCAATTACCCCGGCGACGGTCTCCCCTACATTGATCAGGTTGCGAATCGCCGCCTCCACCGCATCAGCATTGCCGTATTCCACATGCTGAAAGCCTGGGACGAGCGGCAGATACGGCTCCCGGAATGTTGCTTTTCCTGATGCAGACAATGAACCAAGCGTCTTACCGTGGAATCCTTTTTCCATTGAAATAAAGGACTTTTTCCCCGTGGACAGTCGGGCTAGCTTTAACGCCATCTCATTTGCTTCCGTTCCACAATTCACGAGATACGTATGCTGCAAATCCCCAGGAGTAATGTAGGCGACCAGCTTGGATAAGTAGCCGCGCAGCGGATCGACCATCTCCTGACTGTGCAGCGCATAACGGTCAATTTGTGCCTTCACCGCATTGACTACCTTTGGATGACGGTGTCCAAGTAAGTAGACGCCATAACCTCCAAGACAATCAATGTACTCGTCTCCCTTTGTATCACGGAATACCGCTCCCTCTCCCTGCCATTCCACAACAGAGAAATCCGTTGATACCGATTTGCGGTGTTTTAGGATCGCTTCAGTCACAAAGTTGGTAAAATTATAGATGGAATCATCCACAATTTGCTGTTGCTCATCCAGCGCCAGCGTCTTTTTTTCAATGAATGAGAGAATCTCTTCTGCAGCCTGCAATACTTCCTGATTTGTTTTTCGCATAATATCATCCTTTTTTTTAGATTTTTTCTTTATCTTTGTTTATAAGCAATTGCTATGCCAAATAAAAAAACCGGGGAATCTCCCGGTTTTCCTTATCGTATCGCTAGCATCGCAGCAAAAATCATTCTTATTTCTGAGAAATTTTTATATCTTTTTAGCTTGCGTACAATAAAATAGTAGCGCTCTTTCTTACTTCGTATAATTTCTTTCTCAAAAATCAGGAATATTTCTTATTTTTGAGAAATGCCTGTTCTTCTAATTTTCGGTAGAGCGTAGCTAAGCTGATATTTAACTCTTTAGCAATTTTTCGTTTTGCCTGTACAGACGTCCCGTACTTTTTTAGCATGTCTGCAAGAATCGTACCTTCAAATTGATAGATTCGCTCTTTAAGTGACAGCATCTCACGCTCTGTACTTCGCAGACGAAGCACGCGCTGGGGAATGCTCTCCGGTCCGATGATCGGACCTGTTTCCATATTCACCGCATATTCAACCGCATTTTCAAGCTCACGCACATTTCCCGGCCACGGATAGTGAAGAAATAATTCCTGCACCTCTAAAGAAAAACCGCTCACGTTCCGCGCCAACAATCGAGCATGCTTTTGGAGAAAATGATGCATGAGAGCTGGGATATCTTCTTTTCGCTCCCGCAGTGGCGGAATGTAGAGCGGAATGACATTCAAACGAAAATACAAATCGGAACGAAATTCTCTCTCTTCTACCATCTGCTCAAGATTCCGGTTGGTAGCGGCAATCACCCGAATATCCACCGGTATCGGCCGCTCGCCTCCCACACGCTGGATTTGTTTGTATTGCAGGGCATGCAAAAGCTTCACCTGCAAATGGAGCGGAATGTCTCCGATTTCATCAAGGAAAAGAGTGCCTCCGTTAGCCAGCTCGAATTTTCCCGGCTTCCCTTCCCGATTGGCTCCAGTAAACGCGCCTTTCACATAACCGAACAGCTCGGATTCGAGCAGCGTTTCCGGTATGGCCCCGCAATTCACTGTAATAAAAGGGCCTGAGCTGCGGGGACTGTGCGAGTGAATCGCCATGGCGAACAATCCCTTTCCCGTACCGCTCTCTCCCGTAATAAGCACGCTGGAGTGACTTCTGGCCACTTGAGCTGCCTGCTGCTTAATAACCTGAACCGATTGACTCTCGCCCTTGATACCGGAGAATGAGGATAGCGCTTCACTGCCTGTCAACGAATAAGCGAGGCGACGCACATCCGACATACGACGAAAAGATGCGACGACAGATACGAGTTGCTCATTGAGGATGACCGGCACCGCATCAACAATAAAGTGCATATGTGAAGAAGGCGATGTATAGATTTCTTCTTTTTCTTTATACCCTTGCCCGCTCCGCAGCACATCAAGCATGGGAGAACCGGGCCATACCGAATCAAGCGGCTGGCCGATTACTTGCTTTTTGTCCCGGTGAATCAATAGCTCGGCAGCTCGGTTGCAATGAGTAATCCGTCCGTCAGCGTCAATGGCGATAATTCCTTCCTGTACCGATTCGAGCAGCGTGGCCAAGTTCTGCGTCGTAAGCTCTAGTTGATGAATGGCCCGCACTTCCGATATTTTACTTTCGATCAACTCCGCCATACGGAAGAGAAATGTCAGCATGTTTTCTTGGTTGTAGATGAGGTGCTGCCGCTGCTCCGGGGTGAAGGCGATGAGGCCGATTACGCCAATGGCCTCGCCATGATAGCGAATCGGACAGCAAATCTCTGCGAATTCCTCTGTATCCCCATTTTGTACGGAAGGATCATATTCCGGGTCCTGCTGCGCATTCTCGACCACATACCATCGATTGTGCATCAGGACACGGCCATACAGATACCCCTCCTCGCGACTTCCTCCTTCTTCCTTTAGATTGATCTTCTCGCGATACTTTCCCGTCCCGGCTATAACGGTCATATCTTCATCTACGATCTCTGTCTCTACTTTGAGCGCAGCGGAAATCGCATCCGCGACAAGCTGTACCATCGGTTGAATGCTCAATAAGGGCGTCAAGCTACCTCTCCTTTTATTAAATTTTCAGTCTATTGTTTATTTATTCTATCATTTTTGTTTTGTCTTTCAAATATTTTCGTCAAAAAAACGGACAAAGAACGCAGCGTTCTCTGTCCGTTTCGCTTTAGGCATGGATGGATGTACGATCCTCTTCGTCTTCTTTTTCTTCGCTCTCGGTTTCATCAAACCGCATTTCGATAGGTTTTGCCTTAAACATGCGCGTTAAATACATCAGATAAAAGAACCCGAATGCCACCCACACCAGTCCAAGCATAAAGGAGTTCCCGTCCAGATTATACCAGAGCACAGCGACAAAGGCGGCGCCAATCAACGGAACAATTACATTCGATAGCAATTCTTTCCCTGTTCGATATTGCTTTTTGTGTAATGCATAATGGGCAATGACTGATAAATTAACGAACGTAAATGCGATTAATGCGCCAAAGTTAATAAAGGAAGTTGCTGCTTCGAGTGTGAAGAATACCGCACCAAGCGAGACGACACCAGTAAATATGACATTAAACAACGGCGTTCTCCACTTTGGATGCACATAGCCGAAAAATTTATTGGGGAGAACCTTGTCGCGTCCCATTACGTATAAAAGCCGGGATACACTAGCGTGAGAGGCGATACCAGAAGCCAGAGCACCGAGAAAGGACGCACCAAGGAAAAATAACTCAAACGCTCGTCCCCCTGCAAACAGAGAGATTTCCGGGGCGGTTGCATCCGGATTTTTAAACATTTCAACGCTTGGAAAGATAATCTGCACAAAATAGGAGGCGGCGATAAAGAGCCCTCCGCCATGAAGAGCGGTAAGAAAAATCGCGCGTGGAATGGTTCGCTTCGGATCATCCGTTTCTTCTGAATACGTTGTCACCGCATCAAACCCTAGAAAAGAGAAACATAATACAGTAGCTCCAGCCATCAATGCGGACATCTGCATCCCTTCGCCATAAAATGGCTGCGCCCAGTTAATGCTGCCCGCCTGGGGCGTTTCTTGGAGTACCCAGACCGCCAAGGCGATAAAAGCTGCCACAACAACAAACTGGTAGATGACAAAAACCGTATTTACATTTGCGGCCGACTTCACACTTCTTATATTAATACCAGTAACAAATAAAACGAAAAGCACCACCCACACCCACGGCGGGACGCTAGGGAAGATCGCTGTAAAATAAATCTGCATCAGCAAAATATTGACCATGGGAAGAAAGAGATAATCAAGCATCGCAGCCCATCCGACCAAAAAGCCGACATGCGGATGGATGCTTTTTTGTGCGTAGGTATACGCAGAGCCCGCACTTGGGAACGCACGCACCATTTTCCCGTAGCTGAATGCAGTAAACAGCATGGCAGCAAGCGCAATGAGATAGGCAAGTGGAACATGTCCTCCGGTTTCCCCAGAAGCAATGCCGAATGTATCGAAGACGACCATTGGCGTTAAATACCCAAGCCCAAGCATAACAATATGCCTTAGCTTCAATGATCGTTTCAATGAAGTATTGCCCATATACTCCTCCTCCTTTTTACTGGATCAAACAGAGTGATTCTCTGTTTCCTATAAGAAAGAGCCATTGCAAAATAGATGCCATGCTGTAAGAATATTTCGTCTTTATATGGCTGTTTTTAGCTGTACAGCCGACAACTGTGATGCAAATATATAGAAAGTATGGAAGAATACTTTCCAGCAAATTCAGAAAATGCAGTTGCAGGAAAGAAGCGATTTCCTTTTTTCTATAAATTGCGAAAGCAGACGCAGAAATAAGAATATGTTGCATTCCCAACCATATAGACAACGAATCCTTACTTCTATGTAACATAAAAGCAAGCGTGTTCTATTTTTTGAGAAATCAACAACAAAAAGCCGACGACTTCTCATTCTGCGAAATCATCGGCTCTCTATTTACTACTCTTTTTTCTTCTCAAGTGCCGCCTTTAACAAATCGCCTAGATTAGACGACAACCCTCCATCATTGCTGTATTTGGTAAGCAGCGCCTTTTCCTGGCGTTTGTTCATTTTGCCGCCTTTTCCGCTTGCTGCCTCTTCAAGCTTATCGACAACATTACACGGCTTGCATTGGAAGAACTTGCCCGCTTTCCCTGTACGAAGCTCCATCTTTTTCTTACACTGCGGACAGCGACGATTGGATAACTGCTTCTCTGCCGAGCGTCTATAGCTGCATTCACGACTCGGACATACGAGCATTTTGCCACGCTTGCCCTTAATCTCACGCAGGTTCTCGCCGCACTCGGGACATTTTGATCCGGTCACATTGTGCGGCTTGTATTCCGCTTCGCTCGTCCGAATTTCTTTTACCAGGACAGCGGCTTGACGACGAATATTGGATAAGAATGCGGCGGCATCTCCTCTGCCGCGAGCAATATCTTCAAGCTGGCACTCCCATTTGGCAGTCAGCTCTGGCGAGCGTAATTCTTCTGTCACCAATTCGATCAGTTGCGTTCCCTTCTTCGTCGGATACAGGCGATTTCCCTGCCGCTCAATCGTATCGGTTTTAAGCAGCTTCTCGATAATGTCCGCACGGGTGGCTGGCGTACCAAGATTGTTTTTTTCCATGCGCGCAAGCAGGTCGGATTCGGTAAGACGCTGCGGCGGCTTTGTGAGATGGCTGTGCATAGCCGTATGCTTAATCGCAACCTCATCGCCTTCACGTAGCGGCGGCAGCGTCTGATCAGCTTCCTCCTCCCCTGTCTCTTCCGCTGAAGAGGCAGAAGACTCCGCGCCGTATACCGTCTTCCATCCGATATCCTTCACGCTTTTTCCCTGTGCATAAAAGGCTTCACCATCTACTTCCGCTGTCAATTGAATACGCTCATAGCGGTATGCCGGGTAGAACAGGGCAATAAAACGCCGAACGATCAAATCGTACAGCTTACGCTCATCATTTGTTAATTCACCTAAACGCAGCGGCTCTTCCGTCGGAATAATCGCATGATGGTCCGTGACTTTGCTGTCATCAACGATACGCTTCGTAATGGGCAGTGACTTCAGCTTTTGCAGTGGGCGCACAAGCTGTGCATACGGTCCGACCTCAATGCTGTCAAGCCGGCTTTTAAAGGTCGGTATCATATCGCTTGTAAGATGGCGCGAATCAGTGCGCGGATAAGTGACAAGCTTATGCTGCTCATACAGTTTTTGCAGTACATTAGAGGTGTGCTTAGCTGAGAAGTTATACCGTTTATTCGCGTCACGCTGAAGTTCTGTGAGATCGTATGCGAGCGGCTGCGGTTCGTTTTTCTCGCTTGTTTTGACATCTACGATCTTGCCTTTTTTCCCTTCGATTTTACGGTCAATTTCTTGTGCCGTCTCTTTTTTAAAGAGGCGTCCGTTCTGATTCGATTTTGCCCGCCACATCCCGCTAAAAGAGCCAAAATCAGCAGTAAGCGTCCAGTATTCAACCGGTTTGAACTTCCGAATCTCCTCCTCGCGCTCAATCAGCATGGATAGTGTCGGCGTTTGTACGCGGCCTGCGGATAGTTGGGCATTGAACTTGCTCGTCAATGCGCGGGTAATGTTTAGTCCGATCAGCCAATCCGCTTCAGCCCGGCAAACAGCCGATTGATATAAATTATCGTAAGCAGCCCCTGGTTTAACCTGTGCGAATCCTTCTTTGATTGCTTTATCAGTCTGCGAGGATATCCACAGCCGTTTATACGGCTTGTTCCATTTGATAAGCTCCATAATCCATCGCGCAACCAACTCCCCTTCCCGTCCAGCATCTGTCGCGATGATTAAATCCTTAATGTCTTTACGCTTGGTCAATTGCGAGATGGCACGGAATTGGTGAGACGACTCCCGAATAACCTTCAGCCGCATCCGATCAGGCACGATCGGCAAATCATCCAGCCTCCATGTTTTGTACTTTGGATCATAATCCTCAGGCTCAGCCAATTCGACCAAATGGCCAAGCGCCCAAGTGACAATATATTTGGGACCTTCTATATAATTTTTGTTTTTTTGGTTGCATCCAAGCACGCGGGCAATCTCTCTGCCTACGCTTGGTTTCTCTGCGAGAACTAATGTCTTCATCTATGTACTCCTTTATGTATGTGCTGTCTACGATTATATCAAACAAGAGGCGTCTGTACATCCGCCCACTTTCCAAAGGATACAGGATGAGTATGTAATAAAAAATCCGCATCAATAAACTACCGATGCGGGATTTGCAGCTCTTTTTCACAGCTCCAATATGAAGTAATCGTCGGTGATAATGGCTCGATAATACGCTTATAGACCTTCTGCATCCTTTCATTGGCCGCCACAATTTGAATGACACCGTACGGTATGCGTGACGCCATGACACCCTGCGCCGTCTTCGCCGCCAGCACAATGCCCAACCCCTTATCACGATAAGCTTCACGAATGTAGAGCGCACGATATAAGAGCGTATCCTCTAGGTGGCGTTCGATAATGGACCAGCCGATAATCGTATCGTTCTTCTTTAGAAAGTAGCTGCACGTCTGTACAATTACTTTTTCATTTTCGGAAGGATCGTAATAACTTCGGTATTCCGTCTCGTTTAAATCTTTGATCTGGCTTCGCTCTTCTGCAGATACTTCTTCCCATGATAATAACTGATACGATGAAGGCAGCTTCATTCGATACATCCATCTTTGTCCGTTCAGATTCTGTAGTTCAAGGCGGTAGTAGCTGCTATAAAGCACAGGGGATTGCCATCCTGACTTTTCTAGCACCCGTTCTATGATTTGCACATCAGCAACGCCATAATACTGAACGGTTGCTTTTATAAAACCTTCTGATCGCAAATAATCTATTAAATAATTGAGTAAGGCTGTGCCAACCCCCATGTTGCGGAATGATTTCTGGACAAAAAGAGAAACAACGTTAGCCGCTCCTTCGCCCCGATTGCATCCTGCAACCACAAGGCCTACTGGGCTTCCCATAAAAGTAGCACCAATAACAATGGGACGTTTTTCAGGAGAAACGGTCGTATCTACGATTCCTTGTCGAAAGCTTTGGTACGTAAATGTCTGGTACGGTTTGGCACTTTCAGGCGTTACTAGCTTTATTTCTATCATAGAGTCTCACTCCGAACATGAAATAGTTTTAAAAAAACAGTCCCCCATGCCGCATAGTTGTAGCAAGGGGGAGATGTGAATAACGCTATTTTCTTTTACCCGTACCTTCCAATATAAAGGCGCTGAAGCTTGTGCCACCGGATACTTGCGTAAGCTCAGATTCATCTAATTCGCCTTCGCCCGCCTGTAAATCAGGAAGTACAACTGTTAAGTTTGCACCCGCATTCTCTACTATTTGCAGCTTGAAGCCTTCTGGCACTTCTAGGCCAGTCGCCTGTTTCACCGCTTCCTCCGGATTGCTCAGGCATAGGGTACGAAATGCAGCGTCTGCTGCTGCCTTTTGTTTGATTACTTTCAACGCTTCTTCAACTTTTTCCATGTTCCAATTCATCTTTTTATTCCTCCTCTTATTGTTTTAACAAGCTTATGTTTACTTTCTCTTCTATTTAAAGCTTCCTCGTCTTCTAATATCGTCAAGACTATCGTATATAATAAAAGCACTAAAGCTTACCCCACCGGATACTTGCGCAAGCTCGGATTCATCTAACTCGCCTTCGTCCGCCTGCAAATCAGGCAGCACAACCGTTAAGTGTGCACCCGCATTATCTACCATCTGCAGCTTGAAGCCTTCCGGCACTTCTAGGCCAGTCGCCTGTTTCACTGCTTCCTCTGGGTTGCTCAGGCATAGGGTACGAAATGCTGCATCTGCTGCTGCCTTTTGTTTGATTACTTTCAACGCTTCTTCAACTTTTTCCATGTTCCAATTCATCTTACTTCCTCCCTTTCGTATATCTTGCATGGTTTTATTATATGAAAGCTTTATAGCAAAAACTGTAATCCCATTCACAAATTGCAAAACTTTTATACAACTTGGCGACGGGCCATCGAAGCAAACAAGCCCTCCTGGGCAGACAGCTCTTCATACGTTCCTTGCTGCACGATTTTTCCTTTGTCCATCACAATAATTCGATCCGCATGGACAATCGTGCTGAGCCGATGGGCAATGACAATACGGGTTGCATTCATGTTTTTTAGCATCTGCGTTACTTTTTCCTGTGAAATTTGATCCAGTGCGCTGGTTGCTTCATCGAGCAAAACAATTTTTGGTTTATTCACAATCGCACGGGCAATTAAAATGCGCTGCCTCTGTCCCCCTGAAAATGTTCCGCCATCTTCAGATAAGACCGTATGCATCCCCATTGGAAGCTGATTGATATCACGATCCAAGCCGACGGCCTCTGCAGCATCCCAGGCATCATTTATTGTTAAGTCACTGCTCTGTCCCGTAATATTTTGCAAAATATCACCAACCCATACGCGCCCATTTTGCAATACGACACCGCATTGACGACGCACAGCACGTAAATTAAGGCCATTCAAATCTTTTCCATCATAGTGAATCGCACCGGTTAGCGGTGTTTCGAAGCCAAGCAGCAGACGGAGCAGCGTGGACTTGCCGCTTCCAGACGAGCCAACGATCGCAACATATTCTCCTGCTCGAACCCGCAATGACACATCATCAAGTGTTAAGCCAGAAGGAGCATGATAGGCGAAGGAAACATGACTTATTTCAATTTCTCCCCGCAGCACACCCGGTTCAGATCGACTGGCTTCTGTTTCAGGCTGTTCTTCAAGCAGGGGCTTTACCCGCTTGTATAGAGGCAGCAGCGCAAACAGCGGAATGGAGGAGGCGCAAAATCCAATGACCGAACCGATTAAAATCGAGTATGCAGTATAGAAGGCAACAAATTCTCCCGGATTCATGTGGATACCGAACGCAGAGACCGCCCAGAACAGAACGAGACTTGACATAAGCGGATAGCCGCTATTGATTACCTGCAAATGGTTGCCTGCCTCGCGTAATTTATACGTGAAAGAACGCTGCATGCTAAAAGCGCTGCTCCAACGATTAAATGCACGTCTCTCGGCGGCCGCAACACGCAACTTCGGAATGTTGGCCACAAGCTGAACAAGCATACCGCTCACCACCCCTTCCTGTTCCGCTGTTTTCTGCGTGTATTTTCGCAGCTTCACACTGATTAAAGCAAACAACAGAACGTAGACGACGGTCAGTCCGATTGCAAGCCACGCGAGTTTAGGTTCATACCAAAACAGCAGCATAATTTGCACAAAAGAAAATAGTGCATTTGACATGCCCGCCGAAACCCAGTCAGCAAAAAGACGAAAAGATGCGCTCACACCGCTGATTCGCTCCGCCAAATCTCCTGCATTATATTTACGAAAAAATGTTACAGGCATATTGAGCAGACGATCCCATGTCGCGCTTTGCAGGGCAGCGTCTGATATTCCAAATAACCGCAGCCATAAAAATGCTTGCGAGACGGTGCATGCAAATATAGCAAAAGAAACGGCCGCTAGCAAAATCAGTATATACAACAGTAATTCCGGTTCTGCCGCCGGAATGATCGTATCTACGAGCATTCCGGTAATAATAGGGAAAACCAGGCCTAAAATCCCCGTACTAAGGCCGAACATAAAAGCGCGGTACATATGTTTTTTCGTCCCGCGCGTAAAAAGAAAACGCAGCAAATCTTTTGCTTGCAACGGCTTATTGGCAAGCGGCCGATACAGTTCATAAGCAAAGCCATCCATCTGTATCGCCAGCTCAGCGTTCACCTTTCCCTTCTCGCCGGTTATTCCATCTAGGAAATGATAGAAGGAACCATTACCCGGAATCAAAGCCAGAGGATAACCATCACTCCAAAATGCCAGCAGCGGTCCATGATCCTCTCTCCACCACTGATCCCGCAGCGCAACTTTGCGGTAACGTACCCCGGACTCATTAAATATCTCTTCAGGCTGCAGCTTACGCCCATGCTCATTAATTTGTTTCGGGGCTTGTATATGGATGCCAAGCTCTTCTCCGATCCAGCGGCAGCACCGTAGCAGCGGCTCATCGCCTTCAGATTCGGCCAACGCCCTCTCCGGTCCTTCCTTTTCGGCTACAGCGGCAAAGCGCGACAATGCTTGTTCCATCATGCGGTCATCTTGATACGAGCGCAGCTTCATTCGTGCTCTCTCCGCCTCTTCCCGAGCTCTTGCATTACGTTGAATGAATAAACAAATGATCTGATGATACGAACGTAAGCTTGCGACAAATCCACTTTCTTTTATAAAGGTTTCCGTATTTGCATGATCAAGCCGATTTCCTTTTCGGGATGCAACCCATACCGAAGGCGATAGTGGTATTGCATGAGTAACAGGAATTTCAGGCACGTCATGTCTGCCCCAGCATTGTATAGGCAGCGTGAGCGGCATTGTCCATACCACACCGTTTTTCGATATGAATTCACTCTCCTGCCAGACGATCGTTTCTTCTTCAACAGAAACCGAGTTGGCATTGCGCGGCGGCATCTGCATAACAACGGAGGCAGCAATGCTTCCAAGCCATTCATCAATTGTTTGTGCAAGAAGGCTCTTATCCTGATCACCAGTAGATAACAATGCTTGCAAATCTACCTTTATTATTTTTGTCCCAGCCAGAGCATCCGCAATCAATCCGAAACGGCCCGGCTGTATGTCAGAAAAGGCAAACATACACTGCCCTGGTTCGATACTATGTAAAAATATTTTTGTGCTTGCGGCACGCCCCTCATAAATCGGAGCTGTATATATCTCGCACATTCCTTCTTTGACGATGTATATCGCTTGCGGATCATCTACTAGATATGATGTGCGTTTCGCAAAGGATAGAACCTCATGTGCGCAGCCAAGCCACATGTCCATATTCATGACGCTTCCTCCTTTTGCGCTGTCGCATTGTATAGACTCGCATAAAGCCCATCCGTCCGAAGGAGTTCATCATGCGTTCCCTGCTGTGCAATACGTCCTTTATCAAGCACCACGATTTGATCACAATCACGAATCGCACTAAGTCGATGAGCGATAATGATGCAGGTACAGCCTCTGCGACGAAGATTGGCATAAATGCGCGACTCTACATCAGGGTCTAGTGCGCTGGTCGCTTCATCAAAAATCAAAATGGACGGCTGCTGTGCAAGCGCGCGGGCAATTTCAATCCGTTGCGCCTGCCCTCCGCTAAAGTTGCGTCCCCCCTCTTCGAGCATATGCCCGTATCCTCCCGGCCTTGCGCTAATTTCTTCATGAATGCAGGCATCCTTAGCAGCATGCGCGACAACAGATTGCGGAATTGTCGTATCCCATAACGTAATATTGTCACGAACCGTACCCGTAAACAGGCGAATGTCCTGATCGACCAGTGCGATCGAATGAACCAGCAGCGAGCGTGGAATGGCGGATCGCTCCACTCCATCACATACGACACTGCCCGCCCACGGCTCATACAATCCTGAGAGTACTTTAGCAATCGTCGATTTTCCGCTTCCCGAACTGCCGACGATCGCGATGAACGAGCCTGGGAGTATCTGCAAAGAAATATCTTGGAGCAGCGGAGCATCGAGAGCATTATAACCAAATGTAATGTGATTCAATGCTACTTCCCCCGAAAGTTTTACTGGAGAGAGCGTCGGTTTCTTTCCTGTCTGCACTTCCGGTTGCGAGATACATGTACGATCAATCGGGTAACGAAGCACATCATCAAGTCGGGATAAGTGTCCCTTCATTTCCTGAAGCTGTTTACCCATGACCACCAAACTGTTGACAGGTCGTAAAAAACCGGCTGTAAATCCTTGAAAGGCCAAGAGCATCCCGACGCTGAACGTGCCGTTTAAAATAAACAAACCACCGACACACAAGATCAGCGTGGTATTCAGATGCTCCAGCAAGGCAGGAACTGCTGACAAATACTGATTCGATACGCCCAGCTTCTGCTGGGTGCGAATCATGTTCGCCTGATATCCGGCCCACCGGGCAAAGAAGTCGGATTCTCTTCCGCTCGCCTTCAGTGATTCCAGATTCAATAACCCTGCAAGAGAAGTACCCCATAGCTTTCCCTGCTCGACTTGCATTTTCTGATTTTGATCAGACTGCGACCTTGATACATAGAGCAGATAGAGCACATTAAGGGCAGCAACCAGAAAAGCGATCATGGCCAACCGAATATCATATGCGAGCATAAAACAGAAATATACACCAATGAGCAGAAAATCAATAACCGTTCCCGCTAAGCGCTCGGTAACAAACTCAGCAACCCGGTCACCCGCCTGTGCTCGACCGGCAATCTCGCCGGCATACCGCTGGGCAAAAAAAGAGGCTGGCAAACGGAACACATGCCATATGAATGTGCTGCACATGCTTAACGAAAGCTTTGTTTCCAATCGTAACAGCGCATACTGGCGCAGTTTTGTAAGCAGCATTTGAAGCACGAGTGTTACACCCATTCCGAAAAGCAGCGCCGACATCCACTGCATCTGATCGGCAAGCAGCATCTGATCCACAAATATTTTCAGGAAAATGGGGATTAATACACCGACCGCAGCCAAAGCAAGTCCGGTTAAAATAAGGTATGTCCATTCCCGACCATATCCCTTGACTTGTGTTCCTAACGAATGCAGAACTGAAAACTTGCGGCCCTTCGGTATGAATTCTTCACCCGGCTCCATCGTTAACACCACACCGGTAAATGACTGATCAAACTCCTCTGCAGACACGACAAGCGGACCGTGCGCAGGATCATTCAAATACACCCGACTTCCCTTAAATCCCTCCACGATAAGAAAGTGATTAAAATTCCAGTGAACGATAAAGGGCGGGCTCATTTTTCGCAGACTTTCCGGTTCCTTCTTGAATCCTTTGGCATTCATGCCGTATTTGCGGGCAGCTTTTAATAGATTACCGGCATTGCTTCCGTCTCTTGATACACCGCAGTCTCCGCGCAGCGTTTCAATTGGGATATGACAACCGTAATACGATAGGATAATAGCCAGGGAAACAGCACCGCATTCGACGGCCTCCATCTGCAAAATTGTCGGTGTTACTCGTCTTCCGCGCTTACGGAACCATAATGAAGTCACTTGCTCTCACCCCTATGCTTAAAAGATCCAATCAATCGGGCGGCTTTTACCCACAATGAAATCAACTGCGCAAATCATTCCCGTTTGTGCCTGAAAGCCTGAAGACGCACGCGGAGCCGTCCAGCTAAATCCGGTCGAATGCTTTCTATCAGCCTGCAAAGCCACTCTAATTTCCACAACAGGACCTATCTCTGCGAATTTGGCAGCAATTTCACGGCTTCCAGTCGCTCGTTCCATGCGTTCAAGTGACGCCGGAACCGTTGAGACCGCGGAGACTCTTGCAAGGATTGCCCCGTTTTCGAATCCTCGATCCTGATTGGGCCATACCCTAGCTTCCATGCCAACGGCAATATCCTTACCGTCCTGTACCGGCACATAAATCACCGCCTCTGCGCCTTCTTCTGCGCGTATCGCTTCTAATGTGAGCACCACATCTCCCGCCTGGAGCCATTGACCTGATATCGCATGAACCTGGACGACGCTGCCATTCTGCAAGCTTACGATACGAGACTGCTCTAACAATCGCTTAGAAGTGCTCGCTCCCTCAGACGTCCAAGCAGGATTATACACACGAGCGATTACATCGCCGCGCGCTACCCGATCACCAGGCCGTACGCTTATATCTGTTATTTGACCGGCTATGGCAGCAGTGACCGGCACTGTCTCTCCGTGTATAGCGAAGACACCTGTTCCCGTTTTTTGTACAGGAATCGCACTAAAAATCGCCCAAACAAAAAAAGAAAGAAGCAGACCAAGTATCGCAAGCAGGACAATCCAATGACGAGGACGCGCCACCGTCATTAAGATATCCAGCTTTTCGGGAGAGGACATGCGCTCCATCGCTGCTTTACGGTATAGATTTGGATTCATTGTCCGCTCCCCTCTCTTCTTTTGTCTGCTGCACGTTATTATCAGTAAGCGTATACGTCCGTACCGCTCCTTCCCATCGCCCTATATCATGTAATGCTTGAGCGAGCGCTTTAGGCTCCGATGTTCCTGCCACATGCGTCGCTTCCTGCATCAGCATCACGGCATCGTACCCGAACGCAGCCATCCGATCTGGTATTTCACCATATACCTCCTTATATTGTGCTACAAATTGTCGGGTCTGTTTCCTCTCTGAAGCAGCGTCGAAATCTGTCAACCAATGTATAGAGGCATTCATATTTTCCTCGGTTACTTTTTCACCGGAGATATACAGCAGAGGGAGCGAAGGCACAGCAGAGCCGTTCTCCTGCAGCACTGTTTTGGCAAGGGACCCATCAGGATCAAACACGACACAGAGCTGTGTGCCAAAACGCACCCACTTCTCCAGTGTCTGTCCTATCAACAGGCGCGAATGTGTTCCTGCAATTCGATCTGTGACAGTAATTCCCTGCTGTTCCGCCGACCTCTCCAGTGCACTAGCGAATCGTCTTCCTTCCTCACTGTCGGCATAATAAATGGAAATATGACGATACGTTTGCTTAGCAAGCAATGAAGACGCAGCGTGTGCATACGCCTCAGGTGAGAGCTGCAATGCATATCGATGCCCCGTTCCCTTTGTCTGTTCCCCATCAATCATAAGTACAGGCGTATCCTCAGGCAAAACCTCCGACACGAAAGAAGCCGCTACAATAAAAGAAGGTGGTTGTGCGTATAAGGCAGGCTTTTTATCTGATTCAATATACCGAAGACGCAGTTCGGCACGAGACGCTTGGCGTTCCGCTAGCTGCATCCCTCGACGCATCGATTCAGACATTGTGGTATCTAACGGCAGATACACATCTCCTACTGCGTAGGACTGGAGGGCAGATACAGGTTTGGCAGCAGGAGAGGGCTTCGCTCCGGGAATCAATTGCATTTCCTGCCATATCGGAATGACCGTGATCAGAGAAAGGAGAACAATGGCGGTACGTTTTGCATACGCAACCTTTTTTGTTTTCCCCGCATATTCGTAATCCTCCCCAATCATTCCTGCCAATGCAACAACAAGAGCAATCAGGACAGGATGAATGCCTGACCCCATCGCCCAAGGACCAAATAGAACCATGCCTCCCATCATCGCTAACATGGAAGGGCTTATAAGACGCAGCAATACAATAAACAAAAATAAAAAGAGAAGCGTACCAAAAGGCGGGACATCCGCTATCATGAGCCAACTGCCCCTTCCCATCAAGCCAATGTTAGCCATAACATGGGCAAGACCAACAAGCAGACCGAATGCCGCAAAGTCAGCGTAAGGAATCTTGCGGGTTGTTTCTTTATGCAAACCAATAAAAATGGTTAATATAAAAAATGCAGCAACGACAATCCACAGCATCTGAACACCAAAGCGTGGGGCAAAAATTAAGCCAGCTACCATAAGCCCCATAACAAGACCCGCAATTTTCTCCTGCAAAGACCACGTTCCCATCACACGCAACTGAACTTGAATCATGCTACGATCCAGATTGATTGCCTCTTTGTTTTTGTTTACGATACCGACAATAAGATAAATAATTCCCATAATTAGCGCCATGGGCAGCGCTGCCAGCAGCCAATCCCCAAAGCCGATGTCACTACGCTGGCTCTTAGGCAAAAGCGCAAGTGCAAACCAGCAGAGAACAGATGAAGTAATAAATAAAAATGCATACGCCTGAAGCGCTGAGATATCCCTTTTCTTAGCAAATATAGGCATCGCTGTGCTCGCTCGTAGGCTTGCAGAAGGAACCAGCAGAGCAGCGACAATTCCTGTTATGCGCAGCAATATCCCGTATGTACGCCAATGCTCCGGGATTCGAATCGCCAGCATGAACAGCATGCGCTGCAAAATCCCTGTTCCTACGATCATCTGGGCAATGAATGCCAAAGCAAATGCGATAATGAGCGGCTCCTCCACAAAAGCAGAAAGCACCTGCTCAAGCGTAGCAACTTGAAAAACAACGGTAAGCACAGTCATCGCCGTAGCTGTCACCGCTAACGAAGTAAGCCGAAAGGATACGAGTAGAAAACCGGTACATAAAATAGAGAACATAGCGGCTAAAGTAAACGAAACAGAAAGCTGCGACAATCCCCAAAATAATATACTGCCCCCCAGTAAAACCAGTACAGCATATCCCCATGTATGCGCATGAATTTGTGCTGCTTCTGGCTTTTCCATCCCTTTTCGCTTTACACCGGTATCCTGCAATCTTCCCTCACTATGGGAGGGCATAGGCGGTCGGCTCAAACTCACCTCTTCTTGAGTCGACGCAGTTTCTTTTTTCTGGTTTACCAAAGCAAGCCTTCGTGCCAATATTCCCGCAAATTGAACTGCTAATGTATTATGCTGCAACAACAAACGGTCAAACTGTTCTTTGTTTAAGCGCAGGACGACGACATCTTCTTCCGCCCTTGCCGAGGCAGAACGGGGATCGCCTGTCAGTAGGGACATCTCCCCGAAATATTCCTTCTCATGTAGCAGTGCCAGCGTCCGTTCATTCTCTTCTTCGGGAAGAAAAATCCGCACGACCCCCTGCATAATAATATACAAGCAGTCACCAAGCTCCCCTTCTTCGAACAAAACATCCCCTTTGCGGAACTGCTGCTGGGTAAACTCTGGCAGCAGCATCGCTTTATGCACTCTATCTAAATCTTCAAAAAGCGGTATCTCTAAAAACGTCAGCTTATCCAAAGATACTAGCATCCTCCCTTATTATTCGCACCAACATGCTAGCACGAGTACTAGTTATATATTCGCCCAGAATCCAAGCAACCCAGCCCAATTACCGATAAAAAAGTGGGATACGCTAACGCCTATTAGGTTCTGATGGCGCGTGTACATCCATCCCCAAAGCCAGCTTGTAACGAGAGCCGCTACTCCTAAATCAAGCGAGGAATGAAGGTGCAGTGCACCGAAAATAAGCGAAGTCACAAGAATGGCAACAAAAGAGCGAAAGCGGCCCACCAAGAGCCGGGCAATGGAACTCTGCATAACACCTCGGGCGATAAATTCCTGTAGAGGGGCGACAACCACATACGTTAGATATGTCCAATCAAATAATTGAAATGAAATTAATTCTGAACCGTACATATTTATACCGGACTGAAGCAACAACCATTTTCCGACTAACAAAACGACCATGCATAAGACAGCGATCCACAGCCCTTCTCCAAGCGCACGCTTGCCGCCTTTCCATGTAACACCAAAGCTTGATAAAGACTGACTGCTTTGATAAATAATTCCGATAATCGCGCATAACACAAGCAATTCAACACCGCGTGAGATGATATACGTCATTATCTCCGCTTGACTGCCTGCCAGCCGAATCACAAATGCATACAGGCTGACAATCACAACGGTGATGATGAAGATGAATCCTAGCTCCACACGCACTTGAAAAGCTGCCCTCAGCTCCTCATTTTTGGCGTCCAAATCATCGTACGCAAGCTTTAAGCGATCATACAGCTTTTTGAACAGCGCACCAAAAACTTCGGGAAACAACTGGGTCAACTCGTCAAATTCCCGTTTATGCATCCGAAATAAAACCGTGGGAATACGCGCCTTAACCGTTGCTGCACGAGGTTTGTTTGTAAACAACGCCAGCTCGCCGAAATAATCACCTTCGGACAGACGGTTCACCACCTTGTTACTTTCACTTTCCTTAATGACATCTACACAGCCTTGATCAATAAGATAGAAGTATTCCCCATGCTCTCCCTCGGAAAAAATTGTTTCGTTGGCTTGATATTCTATACGAGTCATTCGTTCAAGAAGTACGGCCGCTTCATTTTCTGTCAATGTAGAAGACGGGGAATCCATCGCCAAGAATGTGCGTAAAGCCTGACTGTGCAAATACATATGCTCCTTTTCTACTTGCTCCATATCCACCTTCCTATCAGAGTGCCTGCTTGCTTTTTATTGTCCGCTTTCAATCACGACTGCGTTATACTCCTCATCCTCCGCAAGTAAAAACGACAGGGCATTCTGCAAGTAACCCGCTTCGGCATATGTAATCCCGTCTTTTAGTACTACTTGAGCATTATCCGGACGAATGACAGTTACACTCCACGCCCCTTTTTTTAGCTGTACTTCCTTTGTTGCAGGCAGCCATTCTACTTTTGCCCCCCATTGTTCAAACAATGGCCTGATCGGAAGATAGGTCTTGTTCTCCTTCTTATACGGTTTTATGAGAGAGTTAAAATTGATAAGCTTACCGTCAAACCAGACCTGAACCTCCTGGCTGGCTGGTAAAAGTACGGTACCAGCAAGAAGATCCTCTTCACTTCGAATGGGCTCTAGCCGCTGCGGCTGAACGGGTATCATCTTCACCTTGTTATTCAACGAATCCGAAACATATAGTTTTCCTTCTTTATAAGCGAGCGCAACCGGTTGATTAAATTGTCCACTTTCAGTCGGACCTGCTGCATCCCCCGGTGCACGCTGTCCTGCAATCGTCACGACCTTACCGTCCGCTTGAACAGCACGTATTCTGTGATTCAGACTATCTGCGACAAATAAAACACCATCCGTATATACAAGTCCTACAGGTCGATTGAAGCTTGCTTCTCGTCGCTCCCCGTTTTTGTAACCACCGGCCATATAGCCTGTATCCTGATTCACTGAAGTCGGTTTGCCTGCAAACGTATTGACTTTGTTGTCGGAGGAGATAAAGCGGATCAGATGGTTGCCGCTATCGGAGACATACAGGCCTTTGTTGTTATCAAATGTAAGACCGATCGGTTCATTAAAACGCGCTTCTAAAGCACCTCCATCCGCATAGCCGCCACTCTCTCCCCGACGTCCGGCAACGGTTGTTACGATACCTTCTGGCGTAATTTTACGAATTACATGATTTAGTGTGTCGGCAACATACAGGTTGTTATCGGGATCGATCGCAAGACCGGTCGGGCTATGGAATTGTGCTTCCCTTCCCTTTCCATCCGTGTAGCCTGGCTTTCCTGTCCCCGCAAATGTATAGACTTTGCCGCTCGTAATTTTACGAATGGTATGGTTATCCGTATCGCTGATGTACAGATTCCCTTTGGTGTCCATTACGGCAAAGGACGGATTGTTGAACACGGCTTTGCCTGTATCGCCATCCGCATAGCCGCCCTTGGGCTGTCCGTACGCATCCGATGGCCGATCTGCTCCCGCTGCTGTCACTAGCTTCCCATCTGCCAGTCGGCGAATTTTTTGATTGGCAGAATCGACAATTATGAGACCATCTGGACTTACAAGCAAGCCCCACGGCTGATTCAGTTCGTGAACCGTATCGGTGCTTGCGCTATGAGAGGCGGCAGGCACAAGCTGTTCGATCGGAGCTGCGGCGTATACGGTGGGCGCCGTCAAGGCTAGGACGAGCGCCGTTCCGCATATCACATGTTTTATTTTCATGCTATATTCCCTCCGTAGGCGTATATTCTAGTTTCCTGGCTTTCTAAAAAGAGAGATACGAATTTGATATTGTTCTGGAGTACCTAGAGATATTGTTAGAGTATAGGGGCTATACTCTGTTATGTTTCCAAAGAATCCTGGTTTTAGCGCTATTTGAATGGAATCTGCTGTGCTGCCTCTAACCTCATAATCCACTCCATTTGTCAGCCTATATGTTTCCCCGGATACGTTATCATTAGAAAGTTCTAAATGTCCTAATGGCAGGCCAAAGCTTGTGATGCTCACACTAACCTCTTGAGAAACAGGCGGATTAACTTCAATAACATCAGGTGTAGCGAACGGTTCTACACGGAATTCCATAATTGTTTGTTCTTCTTCTTGTACATCGCCCGTGTCCTTATTTTTCAAAGTACCGGGGAAAATGCTAATGTCTATGAGGGAATCAATCGGGATCGCTTCGCTTAGCTCAATTTTTAATTTGTTATTGTCAATAGTAAGACGATCTACAGACCAAGTGTTAGGACCCATATTTTCCCTTATTTCCACACCTTGTTGGAGTGCTGGCGGTTCATTCGGTTCGTCCGGCATCGCCTGTGCAATGTTCGTTGTAAATGGAAGGATAAATGTTTTGTTATTTACTACATACAAATGTTTATTATTCATAAACTCATCTCTAGCAAGTTCAGGACGCTTCACTTCTCTGGCCTTAAGCGTTACAAGCAGCGTATACCCTGAAGCAAATGTAAGTTTCACCTCGAAAGAATCTCTGACGCCAACTTCACCCTGCAGGAAATCGCTATGCAGCACAATCGTCTGCTGTCCGGATTGCGATCCGCTCTCCAGTCGGTAATCGGTTCCCTGCTGCATCACTCGCTCACCGCTGGCATAAAATACTTCTGTTAGTGAATCACCTGCAAGTGCTACTTCCATATTCAGATCTTCCCTCTCAACCGGATCCGGGTGGTACATGCCCTGAGATACGATAGTCGGCTTAACTACAGGGCTCGGACTGCCTCCACCGCCATCCGAACCGCCGCCTGATTGATCTCTGGATGGAGCCGTTCCTTCATGAATAATCGTCGGCGATTCTGCCCTCTCTTCATTTTGCTGCTCATTATCTTGTGCCTGCTGCTTTTCCTTCCGCGCCTTGTCAATCCGCTCCTTTAGCGCCTGCAAAACAGGAGTCGGATTCGTCTTCAACATCTGCTCTACCTCTTCTGCGTACTCATCTAGCGCAAAGAGAGGCAGATCATCTACATTCAGCGCTTCCGGGACGCCCCCACCTGATGGAGTAAGATGCGCCTGCTCATTGGCATGAACGCTCGGTCCCGGTGTTCCATTAGGCTTTCTTACTGCAACCGTCCCTTCAATCACACCGACAAAACTAGTATTTTGCTCATACTTGACAACGAATTCCGTCCCCATGACTCCCATGATTGCGGTCGGGGTTTTAATTTCGAAGCGGGAATCTCCGGTCAATTTTTTCTTTACCTTAACCATTACACTTCCACCGAGCAGACTCATACTCGTCTTGCCGCCCATCGCTCTCGCGCTTTGTACAAGCTGACTGATGATGAGCTTCGTATTCGGACCAATAATTACTTCTTTACTACTGTCCAACTCCATATTCACCTTGCTTTTTGGACCTGTAATGATCATATCTCCCTGAGCAATCGCCATATTTCTAAACGCTTTGATTGGCTTTTTCCCACCGCTTTTCTTCACTTCTACACTGCCTGAAACAGCAGTAATTTTCCCTACCTTTTGCGTATCCTTGGCTTGAGCAAATCCGGGTATAATGACAGCCATAATAAGCAGCAAAGATAGAAATGATTTTACCGTTTTCACGTAAGCCCCTCCAATTCGTATATGCGTATGCCTTGTTCCTTTCCTTTTACCTTGATCTCTCCTAAGGGTGCGGCCATAATCTGCTCTTTAACCGACTCGTATACCGCTTCACTTATGATGATCTGTCCTGGCTTTGCGTTGCTTTCAAGGCGTGCGGTCGTATTGACCGTATCTCCAATCGCTGTATAATCCATCCTCGTCTTTGAACCGATATTGCCGAATACGGCCGGGCCTGTATGGATACCGATTCCAAACGTCACGCTGCGACCGAAGCGCTCCATCAGCTTCTTCTCTAATGCAACAGCGCCCTCTTTCATCGCCCATGCCGCTTGCACGGCTCTCATCTGATGATCTTCTAGCAACAGCGGCGCATTAAAAATTGCCATGGTCGCATCGCCGATAAATTTATCTAATGTTCCGCCGTAGCGAAAAATACATGTAGCGGTTAAATCAAGGTACTCATTAAGTATCTCAACGATTTCTTCCGGCTCCGCCTGTTCAGATAGCGGTGTAAATCCCCTAATGTCCACAAACAACACAGTCAATTCTCTTCGAGTACCTCCAAGCCTCAGCCCTTCTTCACCATTCTCTAGAATTTGGCTGACAACTTGCGGTGCTACATATCTGCCGAAAATATCTGTAACCCTGCGTCTCTCCAGCAGTTCTTTCATATAATTAAATCCAATGACAACGATATAGCTGGTAATAAGAAGCGAAATAAGATAACCGATTGAAATAATAATGCCTTTTCCATACAAATACGTGCTGCCAAAAATAAGACCACTAATGATCGCTACTAAAACAATAAAAGAAATCCCCGGATGCACTTTTCGGAAAAGATAATAGACAAAAAGTGTAGCCAGTACCAATATCACAGCGTTCCATTTCCAATCCAATTCCTGTTTGAAATTCTTCTCAAGCAACACCTGTATAATATTGGCGTGAATTTCTACGCCATACATTTTCGTTTTATGGTCCAACGGAGTAGGGTAGTCATCTTTCAGCCCTACCGCATAGGGACCGATCAGCACGATGCGATCTTTAAAATAATCGGGGGGTACCTCCCCGTTGAGTACGGACGAGTACGGAACCACTTCGAATTGCCCCGGCCCTCCCGCATAAGGGATATGAAAGCGGTTAAACGTATCCAGGGGAATATCCTCTGCATTCACTTGATGCTTTTGATTTCTTTCAAATATTTTGTAAATTATCCAAGAAAAACTCTCAATCGGCTTCTCTTTATAATGGAACGTATACAGAGATTTACGTACGACCTGATCTTCATCCGGAATAGTATTGATATGGCCCAGCCCTGTAGCCGCTTCCTTTAGTTCCAAAAACGGTTCTGATAGCTCTACCGCTTCAATGCTTCCCTGCTTTGCCGATGAATGAAATGTTCCGTAACGTGCCAGCACTACATTGCCTGCCCGTTTTACCGCGTCGATCATCTCCTTATTTTCTTCTGGATCATCAGACGGAACCGGAAAGGTAATATCAAAAGCAATGACTGCAGGTTTTCCCTGCGTAAGCGTATCAATTAGCTGGGCATGAACTCTTCGATCCCAGGGCCACTTCCCTATGTTTTCGATACTTTCATCATCAATGCCGATCACCACAACTCGATTATCTGTCCCACTCTCACGCTGCATAAATGTATCTTGAAAGAAAAAATCAATAAAATCCAATGTTCCTCTATACATAAAAAGAACCGCAAGCGCTGTTAGTACGGCAATCACTTGACCTAGCCTAACCCGCATAAGTCGCCTCCCCCTTCTAGCACAACAATGCTGCACACCTCTTTATCACCATACATTTTATAGTAAATACCTCCCTTAATCCCCCGCCAAAAGTCATATTTATGGTAATATGACTATCAGTGAACCGCTAGGCACAGCAGGAAGACCTATTCTTTATCTCGAATATGTCAGCTATCCGTGTGCTCTTTCCCACATCATTAACCAATATAGCAACAGACGAAATAAAAGAATGTAATGCAGACTACAGAATGAATAAAATATAAAATTTATACTATGTAAGAAGAAACTGTTATGGAAAACGGAAGGGGGTCTTTATAGTAATGAATCACTTCAGCGCTTTTGACATATTGCTGCTTGCACATTTGGTAGGTGACTATCTGCTGCAAACAGAATGGATGGCAAAATATAAGGCAGAACGATGGCTTCCACTACTCGCCCACTGCCTTGTATATACAATGGTTGTTGCATTGTTCGCGTTTTTATGGCTTCCTGACGGACTATCTACGTGGGGAATTGCACTGATATTTATCTCTCATATCATATTGGATCGTCGTACCCTGGTAGCTTTCTGGTACAAAAGAATTATGCGTGTAACGGATGCAAGCAGCAAGTGGTTGATGATTATTGTTGATCAGACATTTCATCTTCTCGCATTGGCGCTGGCTCTTGTTGTGACAGGTTAGAAGAGTAAAAATACGTACACGGAGGAGATTGTATTTGATTGATGTTCAATTTTTACGCTACTTTCCTTTTTTTGAGCACTTAAAAGAGACTGAATTAGCGGAGATCGCTCCCCTATTTATTACACGAACGTATGAGAAAGGGGCGAATGTGTTCTTTGAGGAGGAGGAAGGTGATGAGCTTTATATTATAAAATCTGGAGTCGTAAAAATTTATCGTGATGATAAGGCAAGAGAAATTATTCTTGCCATCTTTAGAGAGGGAGACTTCTTCGGGGAGATGGCTGTATTACAAAATGAGCGGGTTCGTTCAGCTTCAGCTAGAACACTGGAGAAAACTACTCTATATGTATTGAAGCGGTATGATTTTATTTCGCTCTTAAATCGAAGTCCTGGCATCTTCATAAAAATACTGGAAACCGCCTTAGATCGTCTGCGCAAGGCAAATGAACTTATTACCGATTTGACCATTCTAGACGCCCGTACACGCATTGTTAGAATGATCTTGCGGCTAATAGAAAATCACGGGCGCAAGAACAGAGAAGGCGTCTTAATTGATTTGAAATTAACCCACCAGCAAATCGCTGATATGACCGGAACTGTCAGAGAAACCGTAACGAAAATCCTTCTGGATCTGCAAAACCAGCAACTGATCCGAATCGATAAAAAGAAAATCATTATCCATGATGTTGAGAAGCTTACACTTATGCTCGATAGCTAGCAGCAACAAAGTAGTGCTCCTACTTTGTTGCTGCATCACGGTCAGACCCTTGTTTTATATCGATGATTCTCCAGGGGGACTGCTCAGTATTTCGCCCAACGTGAAATGTTATTTTTACCATCTCTGTTCCTTTTCCCTTGCGCTCCATCCGAATTTTTACCGGTATTTCAGCGTGTAGCATGTGTGTCAGTTCCATATTTTCTTTATACTTTTCAACACGGCGAAATGTCTGGATATTCGGCATTTCCTTCTGCAAGGTAAGCAGACTAGGGTTTTGCACATCAAAAAAACATCGGGATAATATATATGGATCTTGTGTATTTACCGCGCCGATAAAGCTGTCAACCAGCTCGTACGGCGTTACAGCAGTAAAGTACGTGTCCAGCTTCCCTGCCGCTTTGTAAATCATCAAATGATGTTCCGGGTCTTTATTGCGTGACCCGTGTGTCATACTGTCGAGAAAATGGATGCAGAAATGCCCGGAGAAACTGTTATCGGGAATACCATCCCCCCCATGTGGCATCCCCTGCATGGATGCCGCATAGTAGTGGTGATCCTTCTTGACTACAATCGCTTTTCTTTTCCAACTCCACTTGCCATTATATATTTGTTTCATTATTTTTGTATCAGCCTTCGTAAGCGGTTGTACGTCGGCATGGTATTTTCCGGCTCTTCGCTGCGCCTTAAACTCCAATCCTGTCTCCAAATCAATTACGGTGAATACAGATTTATTAGGAATATTCCTTTTTATCTCATTCCATGGCAGAAGCTTTCCGTAATGAGAAGCGGCTGCCATATCACTATAAGTCTTCAATTTTCTTTTCCACTTATTAGGAATAAGTAGCTGTTCTGAAGTGCGCGGATTAAATAATCCCCCTTCTTTATCCATAACATACTGCTCTTCCTTTTTTTTATGTACTAGAATAAGATAACGGTCGGTTATAGGAAGCGTGCTTATTTTAGCCTTTTTTGCGCGGGCGATAACTGACGGTGCATTGTCTACAATTACTCTAAGGCGTGTTATATGCGCTGAAGAGGGCGTACTTTTGATCATGACTGTAACATAGCTATCTGCATTCATTAATTCAAATGTAGACGTAGACATCCCTGTACAGAATATACCGACGAATATAACAAGAACGGGGAGAAAAAGACGCGATTTTCCCATGAAATCCTCCTTAGCTATCCTTCTTCCTCCCGTTATCTTGTTCAAATTCGCTGTGAAACATAAGATTTTTCTTTTATATATATTTGGAAGTGATACCGAACGACTTATGCAGGAAGGCTGGAATCTCTGCTTCTTCTACTGTAAATTTTCTTTTTTCCTCCTTTTTTGTAATCGTCACTTCGTTAGTAGATAACGTGATCCTGCCGTCTGCCAACGCCTGTGTTACAATGCGACGTTGGGTAAAGTGAGAGGCCGGTGAGGTTTGTGTATATTCACATACCTCATGAAATTCAGCCAACTCTTTTGGTGTAGTCGAAAAACGGTTTTTAATATCCCACACACCATCCACCCGCTTCTCTAAATCATACATACCAGGCTGTTCATGAGGAACAATACGATAGGTACCGCTCACATCTACCCTTTCTTCTCCTGTCAACGGGAGCGGTACACGAGCCGAATCACCGAACCCTACATCTACAAGATACGGCTCATCAAAATGAACAAGAATCGTCGCATGACTCCCCTTTATACCCCATTTACCATCGCCTGCATGAACAGTTGCGGCCACCAGATGCGCTGAGAAGCCAAGTTCGCGCAAAAGCCAGCAAAATAACCCGTTACATTCATAGCAGAATCCTTCTCGATGCCGCAGGATAATTTTTTCATACAGACTCTCAAGTGATAAGACAATCGGAACGCGATTCATTACATCGAGATTACCAAAAGGAACATGCAGTAGATGATGTTTCTGTAATTCCGTGGCACAAGAAAGCGTGGGTTGAATCTCTGTGGCAAGCAAAGGAAATTGTATACGATTCAAATACGTTTGTACGTCCATCACGCACTCACCTCTTTATGTTTTTATTATTTATTGTAGCGTGTTCCCTGATCGTATCAAAGCAAATCCTTTATTTAACTAATCTTTTTAGAGTAACTGTGGTAAAATATATAGAGGTGAAAAATATGAAACACGATCATACGCTTTGTCCACGGTTTGAAGCCGCCTTTGAACTGCTTGGGAAACGATGGACAGGCCTCATTATCCAATCACTTGTCCATGGGCCTATGCGGTTTAGTGAAATGAAAGAAATGATTCCGAACATGAGCGACCGGATGCTGGCAGAACGATGTAAAGAGCTTGAGCAGGCGAAAATTGTCGTACGCCATGTCTATCCTGAAACTCCGGTGCGCATTGAGTATGAGCTTACAGACAAAGGAAAAGCATTAAAGCCTGTTATGGATCAGATACAATGTTGGGCTGAAGAATGGATATAAAAACAACACAACTCTTATGACAGATCGTGTTGTTTTTTACTTATGGTGTTGGTAGTTTTTTTATTTTTATACGTAGTATTTTAATTCTTTTATGTTATTTTAAAATACTCTTCCAGTGTAGTGAACAGATACGGTCATACCCATTGCAAAAATAGGTCAAATCAAGGAAAATACTTGGAAACCATCTATAATTGGAGGCGAACATATGAAATGAGGATGGCAACGCTGGTGATTTCTCGCCTGATGCCCCTGTGGATCATCGTATTTGCGACATGGGGCATTTTCTCTCCCGATCTTTTCGCCGGCTGGCATCTGGCGGCCAGCCCGGCTTTAGGCTTTGTATTATTCATTATGGGAATTACGTTAGATCGCAGTCGGCTCGGCATTCTATTGCAAAACCCGAGAATCCCACTGCTCGGCTCACTTGGCAAATGGGTGATCGGGCCTGCCGTCTCGGTCATGATCGGCCTGCTTTTCTTTGGCGTCTCTGAGCTGTTCTACGGCGTCGTAATGGCCGGCATTGTGCCAAGTGGAACATCGGCAAACCTGAATTCGCTGATCGGAAGAGGTGACCTGGCCTTAAGCGTTACGATGTCTGCCATCGATACGATGATTGGCCCGCTGCTCACCCCGTTATTAGCAAAGTGGTTAATTGGTACAAGCGTTCAGTTTGCTTACCTTCCTTTTTTATGGAAGATGATCAAAATTGTTTTCCTGCCTTTACTCCTTGGAATTGTTGTACAGCACTTTTTTCCGCGTTCACATGAAGCGATCAAGCCGTATGCCTCCATATTATCTGCTCTTTCGCTGTACATAGTCGTTATCGGCATTGCATCGAATGCCAGCTCATCCTTGCTTGAGCATGCTGCCATTCTGCCCGCGCTCTTTTTCTGCGTGATTCTGCAAATCCTTCTTCAAATGCTTGGGGGCTATGTATATGCAAGGTGGCTGCGCTGCAGCGATGCGGAGTGCCGCTCAATGATCTTTGAAGTAGGCATTTGCAATACGGCACTCGCCACCGTGCTTGCCAATGACACGTTTGGGCCGCTCGCCGGTCTCGCTTCCATGGCGAATATGGTATGTAACTTAACCTTAGGAAGTTTGTTGGCCGTTATCCTGGCTTCCACCCCCCTCCGTACGTATTCCTCTGCTCCGTCAACCATCGCAAAATAAGCTGTTTTTTTCAGCGATACATACGCTCTTTCAGCAAGCCAGAGCATACATCGGATTGGCTCTGGCTTCATTCCTTCTTCTCCATAAAAACTTTTACGACAAGCGCCCACTCGGCACCTTTGGCCATCTCTTCGATCGATTCGTCGGTCCGAATATACTCACTGCCTTTTCCTTTAATTAGACCCCAGACCGCGGGCTGCTTATCATCCGATACTTCAATCGGCTCCTGCAGCGCTCGTGGTCCCCAGCCTGCTGCCTTATATTCTTCGATATTAACGACAGCGCTTGAGAAGCCGTTGCGGTCGGAAAATACGGACGTCATCGTATAACGGCTAGGCTCTCCCTTCTCCTCCTTTAACGATACGGAGAATTCCTGTGTGAACCTCTGCTTATCGAATCCTATACCCATCATGTTCCCTGAATTTTTCAGCTTGCCACTCTCCCATATCTCATACTTGGAGCCAACCATATTTTTTGTCCCCTGATACTGGACTTTGATGGCGCCTGCGATTAATCCGAGATGAGGTTCAAGCTTCTTCGTCTCCCCTTCAAAAAGACTGGACGGCGTGATGCGCATGGTTCCTTCTGGCGGCATCCCCTTCGCTTTCGTCCCGCTGCAGCCCGCTAGAAGAACACTCATGATGCATATGCCAACCACTGTCCATACAAGTCGTTTCACGCTACTCCTCCTTCCTTTTTCTTATCCTAGTACAAACTATACAAATGATACCATGTATCTCGATATAAAATATGAAGAAGTCTTCTATTCCCCATGGATGATCGCTTCATTGATGATTACTTGTTCTTTATATTTCATATATATTTGATCCATAAATTGATTGAATGCTTTTTTATATTCGCTTCCGTCCATCTGCTCGGGCGTACCGATTTTTTGATTGACATACTCGTTTACTACCAGGTTGAAGTGGTTTACCTTCCTTACATGCTCCCAATACTCCTTTTCAGGCAGCCGGTACTTTTCCATCCAAATTTTATGATTGTTTCTTGTTTCTTTATCATTTTTGAACTTTTCCCTTTCCTGTTCGACAAATTGATTTGCCTGCTTGATGTCCTCTGGGCTTGCTTCGATTCCCGCCTTCTTCGCTTCCACATACATAAGCCACCAGGAAAGCATAATGTTACGATCCTGTTCATCTGATAGATCATGTTCCAAAACGATCGGATCGCTCTTCAGCAGCTGAGCACTTCCATCCTTAAATGCAGCAACAACATCCTCCTTCATTGCCGCATGAACATCCTCCTTCGTTGTTGCATTCGTTAAGGTCGTACACCCTACCAAAAGAAAAATCATTACACCAACAATAGACCATACAGACGTGTTTCGTTTACACATAGCAATCGTAGTAATCCTCCTTTTTACGTAAGACGTACTTCTAGAAAAGCTTGTTGTGGAAGAAGAATATAGCGAATCGGAAGCGTTCTCAAGGAGTTTAATAATGGTATAGCCATACTCTTTTGTTTCATGAGGATTGATATAGGAAAGGGCAAGCGCGTCACATGCTATTTCTTGATCCTCTCGCATGCGATAGTACGCATACCATAAGATAGGATTAAACCAATGAATCATAAGCAGACAATTCATTAACCAGTTGATACCTATATCTTTGCGTTTGAAATGAACCAGCTCGTGCAAAAAGACATAGCGCAGCTCATTTTCACTCAGTGTTTCAATCCATTTTTCCGGGAGTAACAGTTTTGAATTTACAAAACCATAAAGTGCGGGACTTGCAACCTGACAGGTCTTAATTAAAGGTATGTTCGCTTTACTATTTGTCTTCTTTTTACATTCTTCAAAAATACGGATGATTCTTGCGTCGCTGATGGCAGGCTCCTTGTTCACCTTTTTTAAAAACCTTATGCTTCTAAGAAGAGCGGAGCGTGCAGTAAGCGCAACACCAGTTATCCATATTAAAAACAAACCGGTAAAAACAAATGACTTTTTTCTTTGCTCATGTGATGCAGCTTCAATACCATCCTGTTTGTTGAACCCATCCATCATTTTCTTTACATCGGTTACTTTGTGTATGGGAAGCGATTCATTCGTTGTACTAAAAGGAACGCTTTGCAGCGTATGAAGCTGACTGTTTTCCCCCTTTTCCGCTGAAAACACATTATATATGCTCACAGAACTCTCAGGGGTCCAGGGCAGGATCAGCCGCAGGATAAGCACAAACCATAGCGCATACATCCACTGTGCATGCAGACGATGTTTACATATTAATGTAATGAGCAGAATAAATGGAACGATTACACTCGCCATTATGGAAGTCGTTACTACCCATATAAACAATTCTGAAAAAGAAAGGAAGATCGTATTCAACTTACGTATCTCCCTTCTCCAAAATGTTCTTCAGTTCTTCAACTTCATTTGGCGTCAGCTTTTTCTCCTTTATAAAATGAACCAATGCAGGCTGTAAGGCTCCACCAAAAACCCGCTCTATAAACGACTCACTTTCTACTTTTATACAATCTTCTTTGCTCACCAAAGGATAGTACTC
This sequence comes from Aneurinibacillus sp. REN35, assembly GCF_041379945.2. Taxonomy (NCBI): domain Bacteria; kingdom Bacillati; phylum Bacillota; class Bacilli; order Caryophanales; family Paenibacillaceae; genus Aneurinibacillus; species Aneurinibacillus baijiui. Next base: position 550,200 of record NZ_JBFTXJ020000002.1, read on the forward strand.
ATACATTCGGCCCTTCTGGTTATAACCGAGCGCCTTTTTTTTGACCAATCTGCTTATCAAAGATTTCACGGTTTTATCATTCCAATTACGATGAGCACTCAAAGCATCGATCACTTCATTCGCAGAACGGGGAGAGGCCGACCAAAATTCCTTCATTACTTCCCACTCGGCATCCGATATTCTTGGTATTTCCTTCATCGCTATCCCCCTTTCAATTACAACTGTAATCTTATATAGAGATTACAGTTGTAATTGAATTTTGTCAATAGTTAATCTATTTATCTTCATCGTAAAATAAATCGTGGCTGTTACCAAGGTGTTTATTTGAACACCCCAGTAACAGCCACGTATTAACCCTTATTTACATAAGCAATGACTTATACAGACGACACCCGTGTCTTCGCCGCTAAATTAAGAAGCCCGTTGCCTTCCGCCTGTGCACCGTATCCCAGCGGAATGGTTCGTTTACATAGCTGTGCGTACAACTCCCCCTCTGTCAAGGGCCGTCCAAATTCCTGCTCACAGCGATTACTAATGAGTGCAAGCGCTCCTGCAACATGTGGGGTCGCCATGGATGTACCGGATAAGACCCCGTATTTGCTTCCAGGATATGTGGATACCACCTTCATGCCGGGTGCAACCACATCCACTTGATTATTTGTATTAGAGAACGGGGCCAATCTGCCTTCAAAATCAACCGCCCCGACCTGTATGACTTCATTGTATGAACCAGGGTACGATAACTCTGGTGTATCGGGATTGCTATCGCCTTCATTTCCCGCAGCCACGACAACACACACCTGATTTTGTACAGCTTTGATAATCGCTTCATGCAGCGCGGGAGCATCGTCCGGGCCACCAAGCGACATCGTAATGATCCGTACACGCTCTCCGCTCGGTCCTCTCCAGGCAAGCGCATACTCGATCGCATCAATAATCCATTGATAGTCTCCGCTTCCCTCTCCCGTCAGCACTTTTAGAATCAACAGGTTCGCTTTCGGTGCCGCTCCTACTACACCTTGACCGTTATAGGCAGCAGCCACTGTACCTGCTACATGTGTGCCATGATAATGATTATCTGCATAACATTCCCGATCTCCACCATAATCGGTTGTAAAATTGCGGCCACCGACAATATTGCAAGCCAGATCAGGATGATCCGTCTGACAGCCGGTATCAAGCACGGCAATGACGACTCCCTCTCCGTACGAAGCCGTCTCCCATTCTTCCGGTGCTTGAATCAGCGCAATTCCTTCAGGTATCTCATTTGCCTGCTCCTTCACTTCTTCAATAACGGTAGGAAACAAATGCATCATACTCATACATAATCCTCTCCTTTTCTTCTTTTTAACTGCTGTATTTTATGTCTGCAATAAATGCCCAGAATCCTGGCGTCGTCCCTGTGTCAAAGCGGTGCAGCGCTCTGATGAGCTCCATTTTTATCTCCTGCTCCATGTCGTCGCGCTGGTAGGATGCAAGGAATTGGCTCGATTTTTTAATCTTCGGCTCAAACATATGCAGGATGCAGCGAATCGCTTCTGGATCATTTTCTTTTGCCCGTCGTATCAATTCGTATAGCGACTCCATCTCTTCACCTCTTCCGCATTTCATCCATCATATCCTGAACATCTTCAGAGAGTTGCTGAAACCCTTTTTCAAGCCGCAGCAGCAAATAGAATGTAACAACAATCGGAAAACCGACATTGCGAATCAGATTAATCCATTCGCCCGGATCCAATGTACTCACCCTCTCTATAAAATACGCGCAGGGAAGTCAGCGCCTTGCTGTACGATTTGGAGACGGATTGCTGTGAGATACCGAGAACTTGTCCAATTTCTTTGTGTGTAAGACGGTACAGGAAATGCAGTTCTAAAATGGTAAGCTGTCTTTTTGGAAGGTGGCTTAGCGCCTTATATAATGAAGGATGAGAGATGTGATCTTGCAGGCGCTTTGTACTGCATACAACAAGTTCTATAACCTCTTTCTCTTGATCTGAATGCCGGTTATAGACTGCATATAAAGACAAATGCAGACGCCGCTTCCTCTCTTTTTGATAGAAATCACGTGCTGCGTGTGTGATTAGCTTGGTGAGGTAGTGAATCAATCGAATTTCACTAAAGTGCCGTCTAAAGGCTTCATCCAATTGACGATGATAGTGGGGAGCGGGAAAACACACAGCATCAACAAATAAGCGATAGTACTCTGGATTACTCAGAAAGCTGGCAACGATGCGATGGGATAGTTGATCATGATGTTCCTGAAGAAATGTGTAGAATACAGCTTCAAGATGCGGATGCGTTTCTTTGTACGCAAATGGATATTTTTCCATATCACCCCTCCTTTGCTCTATAAAGAAGGACATCATGCGCCGCAACACAACCTGTATTTCAAAAATCATTCCAAGTAAATAGGATGACAGAGATGAGATACGTCTAATATCCTGTAAGCTACACGATAATAGACCTACATGGATAAGGGGAAAAACAAGAGGAGAGAACAAGAATGCTGCTGTATGGTTTTATTTTTATTTAGTTTTCCCATCAAACATTCTTGTTCTTTTAGTATAACACGAAGAATAACAATACAGATAGATATTTCAGAATATTATATCTTTTTTATTTCGTATCCAACATCGAAAGCAGCTTAATAAAATAAGCCGCCGCTTCCTTCATATGGACACCATACCAGGAAAACATCTCTCCATCCACCAAAATGGTTTTGCTATCGGGAAACATGTCGCAAAAGGCATCCTGGTGTGCTTTTTGAAACGGAAACGGTTCTGAAGATAAGAGGATGACATCCGGCTTTGCTATGCGTATTTCTTCCTCCGTGACAGCAGGATACCGCCCTTCAGCTTCTGCAAATACATTCACTAACCCACATTTCATAAGCAGCGAATGAATGTATGTGTGATTTCCAGCGACCATGTACGGCTTCTGCCAGATAAAATAAGCAACGCGCAAAGGCTCTAGCGGACGCAGGGAAGCAAAGGCTGTCTCAATCTCATGCACCATCCCCTGCGCTGCCAGCTCCGTTCCGGTGATCCGCCCCAAATCCTCAATCATCCGTAGCGCATCTTCGTAAGATTCTACATCGGCAACATAAACAGGATAGTTTTCGGCTAAACTCTCCACCATTTCCTTCGGGTTCTCTTCCTTTTCAGCAATAATCAGCGTAGGGGCTAATTCCTCTATGACGTCCGGCTTGATTTGTTTGGTCCCGCCTACCCTCCGCACTCCCTCTACTTGTTCCGCAGGGTGAATACAGAATTGAGTGCGGCCGACTATTCGATCTCCAAGCCCCAGTGCAAAAAGTGTGTCTGTCAGCGAGGGACATAATGAAATCATACGCTGCGGGGGAAACTCATACGTCACGCTGCGTCCTGCGTGATCAGTTACGGTTTTTGCGGTCATACTGACACTCCTCCTCCTACAAAGCCAAGCTTTTTATTTCTTCTATTATAATATGCGAGACAGGATTGGACTACGGCGCAACTTGTAGAAGGACAAAATAAAAGCCGTTCCTCGTCACACGCACGAAGAACGGCTTGAAATTACGTATCGAAGCGAACTTGCAGCTCTTTTGTGCCATACACAAATGGACTGGGAATCGGATGCCACGGCTGCTCTTTTATGAATTGTATGTGTATAATGCGCTGCAGAAGAATACCAAGCGCCACCTGCGCCTCTAAACGAGCAAGCGGTGCGCCAAGGCAGAAGTGAATACCAAACCCAAAGCCCATGTGCGGATTCGGATTCCGATCCGCCACAAAACGGTTCGGTTCTGTAAAATGCGACGCATCACGATTGGCAGAACCGATCCACACGCTTACCTGCTGCCCTTTTTTTATTTGCTGACCTGCAACTTGCGTATCTTCTGTGGCGATGCGATTGGTTGCAAGAATTGGCGGATAGAAGCGCAGCACCTCTTCAATCATCAGCTTTACGTTTTCCTCGCTCTGCCGGAGAAACGCAAACAGTTCAGGCTGTTCGACCATGCGCCGTACCGCATTCGTAAGCAGATTGGTCGTGGTTTCATTGCCTGCTGCAAGCAGCAAAATGCAAAACTCAAGCACTTCTTCATCCGTAAGCTTGTCCCCGTCCAATTCAGCTTCCACCAGACGCGTAATCAGATCATCCTGCGGCATGGTCCGTCTTTTGCCGATGACATCCAGAAAATACGCATCCAGTTCCCTGCGTACCCGCCATTTCTCTTCTAGCAGTGCAGCAAACGCTGCCTCACTCGTATCTTTCGGCCCTTTGACAATCATATCCGACCAGTCCTTGAATAACTGCCGATCTTGTGCCGGTACCCCTAACAGCTCGGCAATTACAATTACAGGAAGCGGATAAGCCAGATCATACACGACATCCATTTCTTTTTTATCTGTCACCGCATCAAGCAATTCATGTGTAATTGAAGCAATGCGCGGTGTAAGATCAGCTACTGTTTTAGGTGTAAACGCTTTGCTTACAATGCTGCGCATAGCGGTATGGCGCGGCGGGTCCATACTGATAATGCTTCCAAGCAGCACGGGACCGCTGCCCTGCCGCGCGGATGAGAAGAGCTTCGGGTTTTTCAACACGAATTTTACATCATCATACCGGAATAGATCCCAGCAGCCCCGTACCTCATCATATCGTGCCGGCTGCCTATCCCGCATAGCCGCAAACCAGGGAAACGGATTTGTTCTTCCTTCATCAGTGGTAAGCTCTGGGATGGGAATAAGTACACCGGGACGGTCTTGAGAATCTTCCATAAGATATCCCCTCCTTCTGTTCAACAATGTCAGCCATCTTTACATTTTTGTCGAATGACATCAAAAAAATTCAATGTGTTTTATTTTTTGGTATCCCTCAAAGGGAAAAATGCTGTGGGGGGTCTATCGGAGAAGAAAGTGTGCTATAATGCATGATTAGTGATAGAAAACGACAAAAGGATGGTAGATAACGGATATGATTAGTACAACGGGGTTAACGCTGCGCTACGGAAGCCGTGCGCTTTTTAGCGATGTAAACATAAAATTCACGCCTGGTAATTGCTACGGCTTAATCGGAGCGAACGGTGCAGGCAAATCAACATTCCTTAAGATTCTTGCAGGCGAGATTGAGCCGACCAACGGCGAAGTCAACATTACGCCGGGCGAGCGCTTGGCTGTACTGAAGCAGAACCATTTCGAATTTGATGAATTCGAAGTTCTAAAAACTGTCATTATGGGTCATCGCCGCCTGTATGAGATTATGGAAGAGAAAGACGCACTCTATGCTAAGCCTGACTTCTCCGATGAAGACGGTATCAAAGCATCCGAACTTGAGGGTGAGTTCGCTGAACTTAACGGCTGGCAGGCGGAAGCAGAAGCAGGTGAGCTGCTGATCGGACTTGGGATTCCGACAGATTTGCATGATAAGAAAATGAATGACCTAGATGGCAGCCAAAAGGTACGTGTACTGCTTGCTCAGGCGCTGTTTGGCAATCCGGACATTCTTCTGCTTGATGAGCCGACGAACCACTTGGACCTTGAGTCAATCGCATGGCTTGAGAATTTTCTATACAACTATGAAAACACTGTCATCGTGGTCTCGCATGACCGTTATTTCTTAAATAAAGTATGCACGCACATCGCCGACATCGACTTTGGCAAAATTCAGCTATATGTCGGCAACTACGACTTCTGGTATGAATCCAGTCAGCTTGCATTAAAGCTGGCGAAAGACGCAAACAAGAAAAAAGAAGAAAAAATTAAAGAACTCGAAGCGTTTATCCGCCGCTTTAGCTCCAATGCATCCAAAGCAAAACAGGCGACTTCCCGTAAGAAACAGCTCGATAAAATTACGCTCGATGATATCCGCCCTTCTTCACGCCGCTATCCGTATATTAATTTCAAGCCGGAGCGTGAAGCGGGCAAAGACATCTTAGCCGTTAAGGATATAAGCAAAACAATCGAAGGTGAACTGGTGCTTAACCATCTCAACTTCATTGTTAACAAAGGCGATAAAATCGCGCTGGTTGGAACAAATGAACTCGCAAAAACTACGCTGATGCAGATTCTTATGGGCGAGCTTGAAGCAGATACTGGTGAATACAGTTGGGGTGTAACCACATCACAAGCCTATTTCCCGAAGGACAATGCCGCCTACTTTGAAGGGAACGATCTGACTCTTGTTGATTGGCTGCGTCAGTTCTCTACGGACCCGGATGAAACGTTCGTACGCGGATTCCTTGGCCGGATGCTCTTCTCCGGTGAAGAGGCGCTTAAAAAAGCAAGTGTTCTCTCCGGTGGTGAGAAGGTGCGCTGCATGCTGTCCCGTACCATGCTATCCGGTGCCAATGTGCTGCTCTTTGATGAGCCGACCAACCACTTGGATCTTGAATCCATTACTGCACTCAACAACGGATTGATTGACTTTAATGGTACGCTGCTCTTCACCTCACATGACCATCAATTCGTACAGACAGTAGCAAATCGGATCATCGAAATCACGCCGAACGGATTAATTGATAAACAAATGGAATACGATGAGTATCTTAAGAGTGAAGAGGTTAAAAAGCAGCGCGAAGCAATGTATGCTTAATAGAAAAATGCACACAAAACAAAAAGCCAAGCATGTTGATGTGACAACATGCTTGGCTTTTCCTTTTATCAAGGTTTCGGCTGAAATATGATTTTCTGGACAAGCCTCGTTTTTTAGTTTGCGGTCGTTTGTGCCTGTGTAAATAATGGAAGATAGCGCGTCTGTTCAGGAGCTAGGTCAACCTTTGCGTACCGCTCGACAAGCAGCCGATGGTTTAACATTTCTTCACCCACCCATACATATGCTGTAATATTCCCTTCCACATCCCGCGCCTGCTCATCATATTCAAGCTCAATCTCATGGCCGACAAGCTTTTCTTTTACGTAAAGCCGCACAGACGGATCTGCTGCAACCGTAATTCCTTGCATGCGGATACTATACGTTTGGCCTTTTATCGTAGCGAGAATTCTGTTATCGTGTGTCCACTTATACACATAGGCGGTCACCGTTCCATCCGGTTTATGTATCGTATCTCCATACTGTGCCGACACTTGATCAGCTTGCGCGTACCCGGCAGCAAAAAAAGAAAGAAACCAAACCAAAAACACAAAGTCGTGCAGCCGAAACATGCAGCTCTTCCTCCTTCCATATCCACTTTAACCATATGAGCAATTCCGCCAATAATTGACTGATTTGCCTTTTAAAAATAAAATGATTGGAAAAAGAAAAAGAGAAACGAGGAGCACGGATGAACGAGCGATATATTTTTATTGATTTTGAATTTACGACATTTGAACGGAAAGAAGCGCCAAAGGGATTTTTTCATGAAGTGATCGAAGCAGGTGTTGTCGTTGTCGAGAAAGACAGCATTGTGGATACGTTTTCTTCCCTTGTCGTACCGAAGTTTTTTCCCGAACTTGGTGAGAAATGCCGGAGCTTAACCGGGATTACACAGGAGGAAGTGATGGGGGGGATGCAATTTGTGCAGATGATTGATAACTTGCTCACCCACTACATACCACAGGAGACAACACTTGTCACATGGGGCGACCTCGATGTAAAGGCGCTGCGCCGCAACTGCCGTGAACACCGTGTCAAATTCCCCTTCTCTGTCATGCTTGAAGATTGGCTGGATTTATCTAAAGCATATCAGGGCTATTATGGACACAAGGATACGCCGGGATTATGGTATGCTCTAGATAAATATGGATTGGCTGATAGGGCGCAATCACACCGTGCGCTCGATGATGCCATAGCGACCTATAAGGTTATGCAGCAGATGAAAGAAGATGCGTGGGTGTATACGCCGCAGGCACCAGCTATGCAGACATCCATTGCCGACTTGATGGGCCATCAGATGTCACTCCTTGAGAAGCTTAAACAGCAATTATCATAATGACATTCTCTCGTTATTTTTCAAATAAAAGAGGAAGCCCTGCACTCTTATCGACATGAGGCAGGGCTTTACGTTGTACGACTAAGCTATGCTTTTTTGGTATAGGCAGCGTGAACCGCCGCACGTGAAATCATCTGATATGAAAGAATAAACTCATCCACCTTCACATGGGCAAAGCTGTTTATGTGCCGCTCATCCATAATTTCTACCGTCGTATGGACGGAAGGAGCTATGCGTTCGACAGCCGTCGCAATTAACAGCGATTTTCCATCTGTTAAAAGAGTATCCGTAATGTTATCATCAGCAAAAACCAGCACAGCATGGGCATAAGCTATATGTGCTCGCAGCATTGTATCCTCGTCTGTAGCATCGCCGCGAACATAGAACACATTTTCCTGCAAGAGCGGCGCTTTCTCCAGGTGGTCGACAAGCACAATCTCCTGATCTGGATGGGAACGTCGCATCTCGCGGATCGCATGTTCCGCTTTCTTACTCCAGCCGAATATTACCATATGCCCCTTCCCTTTATAGGTCAAACTCCCTTCCTCCCTTCTCTTACGGATAAGCGAAAATGAATCGATAATTCTCCCAATTACAATACCGATTAAGCCGATACCAAATATGTACAACAGCATTGCATAAAGCTTGCCTGCTGTCGATTGTGGCGAAAAGTCGCCATATCCGACCGTTGTTAGCGTCGTCATTGTCCACCACAGGCCATTAAAAGGCGTTTTAAACGTTTGTGGTTCCAGCCAATACATGACATATGAACTAACAAGCACAAGCAGCCCGGTGACACTAATGAGCAGCAGACTTGAGCCGCGCATTACATTGAAAAAAAAACGGCGAAAAAATAACACACAGCTCTCTCCTTTTCTCGCAATGCCTTCTAATTTTTTTCATTATTACACGTTTTTTGATAGAAGGGAACCAAAAATACAGCCGCGCTGCATTTGACAGGAAGAGCGTTTCACGTTAAAATCCATTTGACCACTACAAGGTACATACATGGATTCTTTTGAAGTGCTAAGGTCAATCCCATGTCCTTGCTTCTTCAAAAGAATTTTTTATTGCGTTTGTTTTCTTCCGCCGCATTGAACCGTACGGTACGGCAAAAGCACACACCCAAGAGATAAGAAAACGAGGCGTATATTGCGCTTCGTCGCAAGTAGGGAGGCAGATAGGGATGAAAAAAACGCTGTTTATTTTGAGTAAACGTGAAGATGAGACTGCCAATGAGATCATTGCAGAAGCAGAAGACGGCACCATCGTTCTCGTACAGGATGCGGTTCATCGCGTGGAAGACTGGCCGCTGCCAGTTTATGTGGAAAAAGAGGAAGCAGAAGCGAACGGACTTCATTCTTCACATTCTTTAGTGGAGGAAGAAGACATACTTAATATGATTGAAACGCATGAATGTGTTGTTGTCATGTAGAAAATAGGACAGCATACGCACAGCGCACAAAGACCGGGTTCTCCCGGTTTTTATGTGTATCAATATATACTTGCTGCGCGAAGAAGGAGCGAGGAGGAGGACGATACTCAATGTATAAAATGGTTGCGATTGATATGGATGATACGCTGCTCACAGATGAACTTACGATTACACCGGGAACAGTGGATGCCATTGCACATGCAATGAAAGCAGGTGTTATGATCACTCTGGCAACCGGGCGTATGTTTCCCTCCGCTCTTCCCTTCGCATCACAGCTTGGTCTGAATGTCCCTGTGATTACGTATCAAGGAGCCATTGTGAAAAACATCGCCGGAGATGCGACGATGTATGAACGGTTTGTGACACCGGATATCTCCCGTCGATTAATTGAGATTGCGCATAAGAAGGATCTGCACCTGCAAGTCTATCAAGACGATATTCTCTACTGCGCTAGGGAGAATGACAAAATTCAGCGCTACGCTAAAATCGCCGGGGTGCCATACACGATTGAAGAGGATCTAAGCCGCCTATGCGACCGAGCGTTTACTAAGCTGCTGTATTACGATGAACCGGAGATAATTGATCGCCTTGCTGATGAACTGCGTGAAGAATTTGGCGATGCGGCGCATATTACTAAATCCAAGCCGTATTTTCTTGAAGTGATGCATCCGGAAGCCAACAAAGGACGTGCGGTACTCCACTTAGCTCAGACACTCGGTATTAAACAGTCTGAGATCATTGGGATTGGCGATAGCTATAATGATCTGGATCTAATTTCGGAGGCCGGACTTGGTGTGGCAATGGGAAATGCTCCCGATGACGTAAAGCAGCTCGCTGATTATGTCACGTATTCCAATAATGAAGAGGGCGTACGCCACGTTCTTGAAAAGTTCGTACTTTCAGATCAGCGCCACTCCTTCTAAATTTTTGAAACACTACTCCCTGTTCGCCGCCTTTTCATTTATACTAAATAGAAAAAGAAATTGTCGTTGGGGGATATAATGAATAGCATTCTGCTTGCCGTAGACGGATCGGCATATGATCATAAGTCCGTCGCGTTTATCAACGAAAAGCTGACCTACGAACCGCAGATTACCGTCTATGCAGCCACTGTCCTGCCTGAGATGGATGCTGCACTTCTAGACATCCATCCTCACCTTAAAGAGCAATACAGGGCTCAAGCAGACAAACTGCTGATAGAGCTCGGACAGACACTCACAAGCAACACAGCCACATATTCACACCATATACTCGAAGGCAGCAATGTAGCGGAACAACTGCTGAACTTGGCGGATACGCACGATGTTGGTATGATTATCATGGGATGCCGGGGGCTGAGCAATTATAAAGAGCTAACGTTAGGCAGTGTTAGCTCCGAAGTAATCCGTCGATCATCACGTCCTGTCGTCATCGTAAAATAAAAGCAGATTACCCCATACGAGAAAAGGATGACAAAACCATGTATAAAAAACTCTGCTGCTACTGTTTAAAAGTAAGTATGACTACCGACCATGTGGCTACCGGCGAATGGCAGTGCACACACTGTGGTCGCGATATTACCCATATTCCAGCCGTGTCGTATGAAGACGAGTTCTCAAAAGAGTATCTGACCAACCTTGTATCGTATAAAAAAGAAGCACCCGTGTAATACACCGCTCCGCCCCGCCTATTCTTCTGATAAGGCGGGCGGCTTTTTATTCTGCGCCTCCCATGTACGCTGCAATTCATCGACCGTATCCTGCCACGTCTGGCTCTGTCGTAACACAGCCAGCATCTTCTGTACATCTTCTTCTCCAAGACCTGACGCCAATGCCATATCTTCCATGAAATCAGACGCTGTAATCTTTTCACCCCATTGCACTTTATCCCGATAACGCCCCATCACATCTGAAATATGGCTCCGTGTATCTTCGGCAAGCGCATATGCATCAGCAAATCCTTCAAATGAATAGTATGGATGCTGCATCTTTATCTACTCCCTTCCTCGTTTTCCTCGTATAAGGTATAGTGTGAGATAAGGCGTATAGCAATATGTACAATGCACAAAAAAGGGCTGCTGGCGTGTACGAAACGCCAACAGCCCTTTCTGCAATACTTATGATATCTTTACAGCTTCTCCACTTCTACACGGGTCGAGAAGAATGTCGCGCCCCCGCCCATATCAGCAAGCCTGCTTGGTGTTAATACATTAACAAGCTGCTTCGTATTCGGATCGTCCGCCCACAGTCCCTGGCTAACAGCCACACCCGGCAGTACATGATCGGCAACAAACGCAGTCAACTCACATTCGCCACGGTGATTATAGACACGAATCTTCTCACCATCCGCAATGCCTCGCTTTTCCGCCTCCTCTACATGCAGATGAAGACGCGGAGTTTTTTCCATCGTTACATGCTTGGCATTGTTAGAAAACGTTGAGTTCAAGAAGTTATGATTCGGCGCGGATACGAACAATAAAGGGAATGTCTCCTCTTCTTGGATTGGTTCATATGTGGGAAGCGGCGGGAGCCCCTCCCTCTCCATGCGTGCCGCATACAATTCAATCTTCCCGCTCGGTGTTCCGAGTTCCCCTGGAAACACCGGCTGCTTACTGAGATCAACCTTTAAGAAGTGCTGTTCCTGCAGTGCTTCATACGTAATGCCTTCAAGATATGGATTGGCCTCACTATCGAGCATCTGACGAATCATCTCTTCATCCGTCTCCTTTAATGCCGGCTCTGCAAAACCCATTGCGTCTGCCAGCAAGCGGAATACCTCGATATTCGGCTTACTCTCTCCATATGGTGCAAGAACCGGCTTGTGCAAGTGCACGTATAGATGCCAGTAAGACGTGTACAGATCCATGTTCTCGAAGGCTGACGTAGCCGGCAGCACGATATCAGCATAGCGTGCTGTTTCCGTCATAAACAAATCGTGGACGACTGTAAATAAGTCCTCACGCGCGAATCCTTCTCTCACCTTATTCCCGTTCGGTGCAACAACAACCGGATTGCTGTTATAGACAAAGAGCGAATATAGAGGCGGATCAAGCTCTGTCAGCGCTTCACCAATCTGATTCATATTAACGGAGCGTGTTCTCTCTTTAAGTAAATCAGGACGCTGCAATGCCGTAAAATTCACCGCAGCATACGCACTATTGCCCTTGATTGCGCCCCCGCCACGCACATGCCACTGCCCAGTTAAGGCAGGGAGACAGGAGACTGTTCGGACAAACATACCGCCATTGTCATGATGCTGCGGCCCATTGCCGATGCGAATAAAGGATGGCGATGTCTCGCCATACATGCGAGCCAACTTATAAATATCCTCTACCGGTACCTTCGTAATGGCAGATACCGTAACAGGATCATATTGTTTGACATGCTCTCGCAATTCTTCATAACCTACCGTATAGTCAGCAAGAAACGCTTCATCTACCAAATTTTCTGTAAATAACACATGCATCATCCCAAGAGCAAGCGCCGTATCTGTACCCGGCAGAATCGGTATGAACCAATCCGCCCACCGGCCTGTCTGGTTTTTATGTACATCGATAACGATGACTTTGGCCCCCCGCTTGCGTGCCTGCTGTGCCAATGCAACCTGATGCATATTCGTACTAACCGCATTGCAGCCCCAGAAGATAAATAACTCCGTATCCACGGTCTCTTCCGGATCTGTACCGAAGCTTCCGCCCATTGTATACGCATAACCAACTGTTCCAGCAGACGTACAGATGGTACGTTCTAGCTGGCTGGCACCTAAATGGTTGAAGAAGCGACGATCCATTCCTTCGACATTCAAAATGCCCATATTGCCATAGAAGCTGTATGGCATGATACTTTCTGCGCCATGCTCCGCGATGATCGTCTTCCACCTTGCTGCAATCGTTTTGATTGCTTCCTCCCACGTGATGCGCTCGAACTTTCCTTCGCCTTTAGCACCTACGCGTTTCATCGGGTAGGCAAGACGCTTAGGATCATGAATACGTGCCGGCATATTCCGCACCTTGTTGCAAATGGCCCCCTGCGTCACCGGATGTGTAGGATCGCCCTCGATCTTAACAATTTTTCCATCCTTCTTGTGAACAAGCAAACCACACGTATCCGGGCAATCGAGCGAGCATACGGAAGGGAAAATACCATCCTTTTGTGCAACATATGAAGTCATATTTCTCACCTCTGCTTTTATACTAATAACACCACCAAAAACTCTGCTATAGACAAACTCTGCACAAAAAAGCCTGCATTTGATAGTACTACTGTAAATCAAATACAGGCTTTTGTCACCGGTCAAACGGGTAAAGTGTCTATTTCAGTTGTATTTTGTACTATTTACTTACCACCGCATGTCCGCCAAACTCATTACGCAAGGCGGCAACAACCTTACCGTGGAACGTGTCATCTTCAAGCGAGCGGAACCGCATAAATTGTGACATGGCAATAACCGGAGCGCTTGCCTGCAGTTCCATCGCAGTCTCTACAGTCCAGATGCCCTCTCCCGATGAATGCATCACCCCTTTAATGTGATCAAGATGCGGCTGCTTCGAGAATGCATTCTGCATCAACTCCATCAGCCAACTGCGGATCACTGAACCGTGATTCCATACCTTTGCCACCGCTTCATAATCGTAATCAAATTGGCTCTTATCAAGAATTTCAAAACCTTCGCCAATTGCCTGCATCATCCCATATTCAATACCATTGTGCACCATTTTTAAGAAATGTCCACTTCCTGCGGCCCCTGTTTTAAGAAAGCCGTTCGGAAGCGAAATGCTTTCAAATAATGGAGTAATATGTTCAAGCGCCTCCGGGTCGCCTCCGACCATCGTACATACGCCATGACGCGCACCATCCGTGCCGCCGCTTGTCCCGCAATCGACAAAGCGAATGCCTTTTTCTTTAAGCTGCGCATAACGAACGAGCGTGTGCTTATAATTCGAATTTCCCGCATCGATAAGAATGTCACCAGCCTCAAGCAGCCCGCCCATCTCTTGTATCACTTGGCTTGTAATTTCACCGGCCGGAACCAGCATAATAACGGTACGCGGCGCTTCGAGCTGCTTGATGAGGGCGGACAGCGAATCAACACCGATAGCCCCCGCTTCCGTAATGCTTTGTACATGTTCACGTATAGCATCATATGCGACAACGTCATGTTCGTGATCTAGCATGTTCAAGGCCAGATTGTACCCCATTTTCCCAAGTCCGATTAATCCTACTTTCATTGTCTGTCACTCCTTCTGTGTATCTGATCTTCTTATGCTAACCTAACATCTTACGCTGAAAAGCGGCGATGCTTTCGTATTCATCTTCAAGCTTGCGCATAATGCGCAAATAGATAGGCAAAAGCTCTCTATAGATGCCTGCATGCTCCGGGTTCGGTACATGGTGATGCGTTGCCCCCACCATCTCAGCCGCTACATTAAGCGTATCCACCTCACCAAGCGCATACATCCCAAGAACAACCGCACCTAAACAGGAGCTCTCGTAGTCTTTTGGCACATATACATCCTGATGAAAAATATCAGCCATCATCTGCCGCCACAGCGAAGAACGAGAAAAGCCTCCTGTTGCTTGAATCTGCTTTGGTGCAAGGATACGTTCTTTAAGCGCCAGAAAAACCGTATACAGGTTAAAAATTACGCCTTCAAGCACGGCACGAATCATATGTTCTTTCTTATGATGCAGCGTCAGACCAAAAAACGAGCCGCGGGCGTTCGCGTTCCAGAGCGGCGCACGTTCTCCTGCAAGGTACGGGTGAAAAAGCAGACCGTCAGCGCCGGGACGGACATTTTCTGCGATCCGGGTCAGCACTTCATATGAGCTAATTCCCAGCCGCTTAGCTGTCTCAACCTCAGATGCAGCCAGCTCATCCCGTACCCATCGCAAGGTCATTCCCCCATTGTTAACAGGACCGCCAATCACCCAATGCCGCTCAGTTAAGGCATAACAGAATATCCGTCCTTTCGGATCGGTAATCGGCTTATCGACAATCGTGCGAATCGCACCGCTTGTCCCGATCGTTACCGCTACGATGCCGGTCTCAACGGCCCCTACTCCTACATTAGACAGCACACCGTCACTTGCACCGATAATGAAAGGAGTCTCGGCACCAAGCCCCGTCTCTTCGGCCGCCCATGCATCAAGCCCACGCATACAATGAGTGGTCGGAACGGGCATGGACAACTGCTCTGCTGTAATGCCGGCCAGGGCCAATGCTTCTTCGTCCCAATTCAGTTCTTCAAGATTGAACAGCCCCGTTGCTGATGCAATGGAGTAATCGATCACATATTGTTTGAATAGCTGATAGTATACATACTCTTTAATAGAAATAAATTTTGCTGCCCGCTTAAACACATTAGGCCATTCGTCGCGAAGCCATGCGATCTTAACGAGCGGTGACATCGGATGAATCGGCGTTCCGGTACGACGATAAATCTCCTGTCCATTCCGCTCTTCCTTAATCATCTCCGCCCAAGCTGTACTGCGGTTATCCGCCCATGTAATGCAACGGGTAATCGCCTGGTGCGATTCATCCACCGCAATGACGCTGTGCATAGCAGAACTAAATGAAACGAAGCGAATCTGCGCCGGAGCAGCACCGCTACGCCGTATAATTTGTTTGAGCACCTCAAGAACAGCTCTATAAATCACATCAGGGTCTTGTTCTGCTGTAGACGGCGTCGGCGTATGCAGCGGATACTCTACGGCATGTTTTGTCAGCGCCTGCCCCTTCTCTGAGAACAGAACAGCTTTTGTACTTGTTGTTCCAATATCAATACCGATACAGTAGCTCCTACTCACAAGGCTGCCTCCTTACTTTTGTTCCCTTCACTTATACCACAAGATCAAGCAGTACAATAAAGAACAGCGCCAAAATGGAAAGAATCGTCTCCATCATTGTCCGCTGTAAGGATGTTCTTTCACTATATAAAATTTTCTTTCATATTTGCTATAAAAAAAGCAGATTTTTAACCTGCCCGCTGGGACGGCTTGCGGATAAGGTGTTTAATAGCGCTTCATTGTAATGGATTCTCTGATTTTATGTAGATTCGCAAGCGTCGGCTCCTGTTATTTGGCTGCTGTCCATTCTCCACGGCTTCCTCCTACGATTTATGCTTATTCTTCTCGTACTATTCTACATATAACCTCTAGACAGGAAAACACCCCCCTTCAAACGGGGATACAGGAGGGTTCAAAAGCGATTAAAAGATGGGGGGAACGGGTAAAAATGGGTAGCAGCAGGGACATGACGGATAGAGCGATATTGAAGTGAAGGAGGAGAACAATGAATACGCAACCATTCGTACACATTGTCGACGAAATGTACCAGGTAGAGCACATTGTCCGCTACCTAAAAGAAAAAGGCTATCAAAAAGATGACATCTATATCATGATGCGTAGTGAAAAGCAGCAGATCAAGATCGCTAAAGAAACTGAAATGACACCGCTCTCGCTTGATAAAAGCTTCTGGGACGAGCTAACAAGCTTCTACGCTACCCGTGAAAAAGAGATGGCTGATCATCTTGTCCGTCTCGGCGTCCCTGAAGAGGATGCCAATCGCTATGTTGCCGAGCTGGCTCAGGACTACCGCAAAATTCTTTTGTTGGCCAAAACAAAAGAAGCCGATGAGAAAAGCCTGCGTGAATACATTGCCACCCTTGGCTCATAATCCTATCACACAACAATGCCGTATCAGTTACATCGTAACCAATACGGCATTATTCTGTGTTTCAAGCTATTGATTAGCTGTGCTTCTTCTGAAAATCGTTCATAAACTCACTCAGCGCTTTGCAGCTCTCATACGGAACCGCATTATATGTGGATGCACGGCAGCCGCCTACGGAGCGGTGGCCATTCAATCCGACAAATCCGGCCTGTTTTGCTTCAACTAGGAACTGCTTTTCCAGCTCTTCTGAAGCGAGACGGAATGTAATATTCATAAGGGAACGGCTCTCTTTTTCCGCATGTCCCTTGTAGAAGCCTTGGCTTTGGTCGATCGCATCATAGATCAAACCGGCTTTTTCCTGGTTTTTCTTCTCAACAGCCGCAAGTCCTCCCTGCTCCTTCGCCCATTCAAGCACCAGGCCCAGCATGTAAATACCAAAGGTTGGCGGCGTATTATAAAGCGAATTGTTTTTGACATGCGTATCGTAGCGCAGCATGGTCGGTACGTTCGCCGTATTGGCCCGCTCTAGCATATCCGGACGAAGAATCGCTACCGTAACACCGGAAGGCCCTAGATTCTTCTGCGCTCCCGCGTAAATCATCGCAAACTGGCTCGCATCGATCTGATGAGACAGAATATCGCTTGACATATCAGCGATCAAAGGCACATCGCCTGTATCGGGGAACGTAAACCACTCGGTACCAAAAATTGTGTTATTGGATGTGACATGAATATAGGCGGTATCGTCTTTATATTTTAACTCATCAAGCGTTGGAATCCGGTTATAGTTCGTATCTTTAGTTGATGCCACTTCATATGTGTCACCGATCATTTTCGCTTCTTTCAGCGCCTTCTCCGACCAAGCCCCTGTCATGACATAGCCTGCTTTCTTACCTTGTGGCAGGAAGTTCATCGGAATGGTGGCAAATTGTGTGCTGGCACCACCCTGCAGGAATAGAACATGGTACTCTTCCGGGATGTTCAGCAGCTCTTTGAGAGAAGCGATCGCTTGATTATGTACGCCTTCATATGCTGCGCTGCGATGGCTCAGCTCCATAACAGACATGCCGGTGCCTCTGAAATCAATCAGTTCCTGCTGCGCCTTCTCCAGTACAGCAAGAGGCAAAGCAGACGGACCCGCATTAAAATTATACGCACGCTGTGCCTGTTTCAACATCTCTTCTCACTCCTTGATTAAGTTACAAACTTTGTATCTATCCTACACCTAAATATTATAAAAGAAAAGAGATGTTTTCATAATCGAAGAAAAACATACGGAAAAATTACGATAATCGACAATTATTCGCTTATAAAATAAAAAAACACGGCAAAATCCGAACATTACCTTCATACGGGCGTAACGATTTTCAGACATCTAAATATTTCCTTGCATTAATTGTAAAAATATGGAATATTAATACTAAGTATATCTTCTATGTCCGCTCAATTATTTTTATCAGGTAACAAAAATAGCAATGATTCACCTTTAAACAAGAACGTATATTCGGTATAATAAAGACAAACACATTACATAGTGTATCAGTATGATTGATCTTATATGCGTAACCCAAAGGGAGGAACGAATCATGCAGGAGCACCTTCACGAAAAGTTAGAAAAACATGGAATGCAGCACATTGAACAGCATATACTAGACAACCTCCGGCCATCTGTCGCATTGCAGCTTGAAAAAGCGGAGGCTCTGCCCATCGGCACTTCCAAACTGGGCGGATTGCCTGATTTACCCGAAGGGTGGACAATCCCTGTCTATAATGACAGGCCCCTTACCTTCATCGCACAATACAACTTAAAAGAAATGAATACCGCAGCACCCTCTATGGGTCTGCCAGAACAAGGCATGCTGTACTTCTTCTATGAAGCGGAGGAACAGCAGGTATGGGGGGAAGCCGATCAGAAAGAAGGGTGGCGTATTCTCTACTATGACGGACATCTAGAAGCACTCTCCCCTGCCGTATTGCCTGCAGAGGACTATTTTATGCTCTCTTCATGCCGGGTTTACTTTCATCCTACCAAAACGCTTGATGTAGAAAGCTTGGAGAATCGTATCAATCTAACGGAAGAAGAAGAGGATAAATATTACGAACTCCTAGATGACTTGCATGAATTCAGTCCTTCACATCAAGCATTTGGTCATCCGTTTGCAGTACAGAACGATGTGTTCGAAGAATGCGGCTGGTTTTCCGGTCAAGAAAACCGTGAATGGGTTCTGCTCCTTCAGGTCGATTCAGACGAAGAGAACCTCAATATCATGTGGGGAGATGTCGGTATGATCTATTTCTGCATTCCAAAAGATGCGCTAGCTGAGCGCAAATTTGATCAGGCATGGTTGATTTATCAGTGCTGTTAATATAAAAATCCCCATGGCAACCTAACCATAGGGAGTAAGATAAGCAGGGAGAAGAGAGGATGTGGAAGGAGACTGTACAGTCTTTTTCTGCCTGTTTTTTTCTCCCTTTACAAAAAATCCTGCCTATCGGAATGATTATATAATGAGGTACCATTTCTATGATCATACGGATTTTTTGTTCCCTCATCAGCTTGTCTCTTGCTTATGCGAAAATATCCATACTCAAATACCGTTCACCAGAGTCCGCTGCAATCGCTACAACACGCTTGCCTGCACCCAGCTTTTTCGCTTCCTGAATCGCTGCGTATACCGCTCCGCCTGCTGATGGTCCGACTAGAATCCCTTCCTTTGCGGCCAAATCCCGCATGGTACGCAGCGCATCCTCATCTTCACATTGCATAATCTCATCATAGACATTCTGATTCAAAATAGGCGGGATAAAACCCGGGCTCGTACCGACAAGCTTATGTGGCCCAGGTTCTCCACCGGACAGCACCGGTGATCCCTTCGGTTCGACGACAACAATGCGCAGATCAGGAAGATGCTCCTTGAGTACTTCACCTGTTCCCGTAATGGTTCCACCCGTTCCTGCCGTAGCCACAAAAGCATCGAGCCTATAATCCATCTGCTGCAATATTTCAATGGCTGTCGTTTTCCGATGAATATCCGGATTAGACACGTTTTCAAACTGCATCGGAATAAAACTGTCGGGAATGTCCTCTGCCAGCTCCCTCGCTTTCCGAATGGAACCCGGCATTTTTTCTGCCGCCGGAGTAAGCACCACTTCCGCTCCGTATGCCCGCAGGATGCTGATACGTTCCTTGGTCATATTGTCAGGCATGACGAGAATGCAGCGATATCCGCGCGCCGCCGCATTCATCGCAAGCCCAATCCCTGTATTTCCGCTGGTCGGCTCAATGATCGTCGATCCATCCGCAAGCTGTCCCGCTTTCTCTGCTTCCACAATCATATGATAGGCGGCCCGGTCTTTGACACTACCGCTTGGATTGAATTTTTCCAGTTTTACATACACTTCGGCATCATCAGGACCACTTAGACGACGCAGCTTAACAATCGGCGTGTCGCCGATCAATTCATGAATTCCATTTACCACACGTGCACGCATTGTACCCACCTCTTCTTTCTCTGTTGTCAATTCATCTTAATCCAAGTATACCGGTAAGCTTATACTATATCCAGTCTTCTCTATGAAGTCGTTATTATATCTCTTTTCAGCCAATCAGCACTGTAACATAATATTATTTATGCTTATTTACCTATTGACTTTATTTTTTTATTTGTGTTATTATAATTATTTTTGCTTATATATTTCATGTATGATATTCTTACAGAAGATACTTACTGGAGGTGGAGTTTTGTTTCAAATAGGCGATAAAATTGTTTATCCAATGCATGGTGCAGGTGTAATTGAAGCTATAGAAGAAAAAGAGTTTTTAGGAGAGAAACACAAATATTATATTATAAACATGCCCATTGGTAATCTGCAGGTCATGGTTCCAATGGAAAAAGTAGCTATTCTCGGTATACGACTGGCTGCTGATATCCTTACGTTGGAGAACGTATTATTTATTTTTCATCATGGAAAATCGAATCAACCAATTTCATGGAACGAACGGTACCGCATCAATATGGATAAAATAAAAACAGGTGATATACAAGAGGGTGCGGAAGTCGTTCGTGATTTAATGCGTAGAAACGAAGAAAAAATCCTTAATACAAGTGAAAAAAGAATGCTCGACAACGCTAAGAAAATTTTAATTAGTGAATTGGTATTAGTCAAAGGCTTAACTGAAAATCAGGCAACTGATTTATTAAATGAAGAGCTAGATCTTAATGATGAGTAGTTTTTTTGTGGCTCAAAAAAAGAAAAATCCTACAGCGACTGTACGCTGCAGGATTGGATGTGTATATATTTACTATTGCGGCCTCTTCAACACCTATTGATCACGCCAGTGGTGTCCCCAGCCGCCTCCCCAGTGATGACCCCAGAACGGACCACCGCCCCAATGACCACCCCAGAAAGGTCCACCGCCCCAAAACGGACCGCCCCAAAATGGACCGCCGCCCCAACCGCCCCAAGGGCCGAACCAGAGACGCTCATCTTCTCCCTGCTGTCCATGATACGCGGCAGGTTGCTGTCCTTGATAGGCAACAGGTTGAGCATAATATCCGGATTGAGGGTTATATCCAACAGGCTGTGCATAATAACCTGCTGGAGCATTGTATCCAATAGGCTGGCCATAATACCCGGGCTGACCATAATATCCGATAGGTTGATCGTTCTGCTCAAATTGCTGTGCCTCTACTTCTTTATTTTCATGCATGCTCTCTATCCCCTTTACTGTATATTAACTTCATTCCCCAATCAAAATATGCAGCCTAAAAATCGAATGTGCCATATAAACAAGCCCAAAAATGGGTGATCACCCACACCTTTATCATTCCTTACATTTACAGTAAAGTGTTTATATACATAACACGCATAAAAAAGATATGGAAGCGCCCAAGGACTCGGTCTGCTTTGTATTTGTTGACTTTATTTTCTGTTTTTCATTTATAGGAGGTGTTTATCTTGTTACCTCGCCTCAATAAGCTAATAAAAGTGAAACAAAAACATTGGCTTTTACTCGCTCCTCTGTTCTTTTTCGGATTGGCATTTGCGCTCATTCTTATACAAAACGCTTCTCCTTCCTCTCATCTACAAGTAAAAACATACGCGTATTTACTCCTATCCGAATATGGATTGCTTTCTCTAGGCTTGGCGATCCTTGCTGGCGGCATTCTTCAGTATCGACAAAAACAGAGAGGCATTGGGGGTGGATTTATCGCTATTCTCTCCCACTTTTTTAAAGCGAATCGTTGAAGGTGGGGTCTACTAAGTCGTAAAGGGGTAACATATAGTACATTCATCATTTTATCGCATAGGGGGATGCAAAATGATAAACAGATTTCCTTCGATTCTGATCCCGATGACACTGGCACTCTCTCTTCCGCTAACAGCCTGCGGAGCCGATAACAACCAACAGCACACAGCACCCATAGAACAAGCGAAACCTCCGCAGGATGAGCACAACAATAAGGAGGAGAAGCAAGCAGCCGAGCAAAGCACGGAGCAGGCTCACCCTGCTTCCGAGGTCGTTAGTGGGGTCAAAAATAAACTGAAGATGACAGGAGCGATCCTTCCTTCTTCCTTTCCCGTTGAGCCTGGTTATCATGTGTCAGCATCTATCGAAGAAAATACCGCCCAATCGTATAAGGTCATCTTTTATCAAACGAAAAAAGCGATGCCGATCGATGATACATCTCTGCAGCCAAACAAACAGATGCCTGTAATCGCTTCCTTTAGCGCGAAAACATATGAAAATCCAAACCAGACAGCGGATCTTTTTCCGCCGTTTGACGTGGAGAATGGTCCACAAACAATGAATCTCGGTTACGGCATTAAAGGAAGTGCCGAAGGGGGTGCCGGTCATTCGTATTTGTCCTGGCGTGAAGGAAGGTGGCTTCTTCAGATTGATTCACTTTCACAGGACCAACTGGACAATCAGGCCATTGCCAAAAAGATGGTTGCTTATCTGGAAGAGCATGCCTTGCCTGCTCCTAAAGACAACGGCCGCGTAAAAGTAACCTACCGGCCGGGAGGCAATGATGTACAGGTAGTCATCTACTGGCAGAAGGGCCGCGTCGTCTACGAATTAGAAACAGATCAGGTGCCGCTTGACGCATTGCAAATGGCCGTATCAACCAATTAACAATAAAAGATCCACTTATGAATGACTTACAATCATGCCATACTCTCCCGGCAGTCAATCCGGTATTTTTTCTCCAGCTCCGCTAGCTCGCTGCTTATCTCGTATGTCTTTGGCTGCATGACAATACAATCGTCTTGTCTCTGTATGTCATGCAGTCTCTTTAGTTGATCCACGACCCCTTGATCAATGAGCACATCCTCCATCTCCTCTTCAGCCACAAGGACAAGCGGCAGTGAATGGGTAACTTCCTTTTGCCGCCCTCGCGCATCTTCATAATACAGAGAGATTGTAAGGGGATACTCCCCACATGGAACGGGATTGCTTGTGTAGATCTCTAGCAGAATATCCTGTCCCTTTGCCGCAGTTCCAAGCAAAATCATCCCTGCTTCATTCTCAAAATAGCCGGTAAGATTCTCTGCACGACCAATACCATCCGGCATGTATACCTGTATGTGCGCATATTTTACAGGCAGCGGGGGAATGTGAATCCATACATGATTCATTCCCTCTTCGTTCTCCATTCGTGACTTTGCTAATCGAATATCCAGCATTACTTTGTTTCTCCTTTCAAAATTTGTGAGATCGACGCAATGATTTTTTGTCGGGTCTCTGCTGAAATATTTGGGCTTACGGTCAGAAACACATCACCACTTACCTGATGCGTCTCATTTTCCATGATGCGATCCGGTTGATAAAACGGCATATGATTCCCGATCTTCTCAATCTCCTCTATCGTCAGCGATTTCAGTTTGTCCTGAATGTCTGCCAACGTGTCGCCTGCTTTCGCCAGCGTAAGCACCGCACGAAAATAATGCAGATGCTCTTCTGTATACACCCGTTTATTTCCTACCAACGTTAATGGGGGAATCATCCCGATCTGCGTATAATACCGAATCGTGCGCAGGTTGATGTTTTGTCCTTCTTTCTGGAGGATATCGGTAACTTGCTTTGCGGTATACGTATTCATCCATACTCCTCATTTCATACAGCTGATCATCTCATATACACTTAAGTGATATAGTTACAGTTTACTGTAACTATTATTTTTAGTCAACCAATCTTTTACATTTTATCAGCAAACGAAATAATTTCTGTATGCCCTAATCGTTGGCGTCTTGTATAATAACCATATGCCACACAGATGAAAAGAAAGGGATATGCATGCTGACAAACCAAGAAAAAGACGAGGTTATTTATATGGCGCGGCAGGTGATGCTGATGCACCGCGATATCGAATGGGAAGGCTGGCAGCAGGTAGTGGAAGACGAACTGCTTGCGCGGGGCTGGTCCATAGAAAAAAAGAATGAGGCCCTTAAGCTGGTCGGCCTTTACAAGAAACATACACTGTAACAAAAAAGACAACGACCTTGAATTGCTGTAAGGCCGTTGTCTTTTTCTGTATCACTATTTTGATGCAAAATGCTCTGCGGCAAGGCAAAGAAAATAAGCGAGACCTGTCTGCTGTTCCTCTAGCATCTTTCTATGAAATTCATCTCCTAAAAAGAAGCGGGATTGAGCCGCAAAATCTGCTGGTTTGATTTCATGACCATGACGCGTAAGAAACGCGAGGTGTTCACTAATAAGCTGGTGTACCTTCGCATCATCTACATACAGCCCTGCACGTAAAGCCTCGGCCATTCCGTCCATAAAGCGCTTTGCTTCCGCAGCTGTCTCGTTCATTTCTTCAACAGGTATCGAAGAGCCTTCAAATAGGTCATAGTCATAGTTCTCTTTCAGATACTGCTTCTGCTCCTCCATTGCCTTCTCCCATTCTTCTTCACTATGAAACCCTTCAAACATCGATGTATGATCCATAACGTCTCCTTTCGCAGTAAACACGATCGATTCATTAATCGTCTGAACTAAACGGTCCAGGCGTTTTTTTCGAGCACAGAGAAGCTCTTTTTGTTCAGACAAAATGGATAAGCGATTCGGTTTACCATCCAGTAGTTGTTTAATTTTTGAGATAGAGAAATCAAGCTCACGATAAAACAAAATTTCCTGCAAGCGCTCCAACTCTTTTGTGCTGTACAACCTGTAGCCAGCTTCGCTTACTTTACATGAATACAACAGGCCGATCTTGTGGTAATAATGCAGCGTCTTAATGGTGACATTGGCAAGTTCTGACGTCTCTTTTACTGTATACAGCATTGTTTTCCCTCCTCAATAAAACACTGTACAGCCTCCTCTTAGGGGAGAGTCAATCATCTCTTTTAGATAGAATCAGCATCGGACGATAAAAAAAGGAAGACGCTTGTGTATAAGCTTCTCCCTTTTTTCTGCTTGTTATGGTGCAGGCAGGTCTTCTGCTACATGGATGGTGGCCGTATTTTTTATGTCTGTCCCCTTAGCGGTAAGCCAGAACTCTACTTTATACGTCCCTTTGGCAAGCGGAGCCAGGTCTGCGGTATATGTCTTCTCCTCTCCCTGCTTCAGCGACTCTTTGGAGATTACTTCCGTGAACTGCTTGCCTTCCGAATCCTGCCGGACCTTCTCGCCCTTCTCATTCCAAATGATATAATCATATTTTTGCCCCGTATTAAATTGCAAAGTCTGCTCGCGTTCGGTCTGATTCTTTACCGTAAACAGAAGCGTACCCTCTTTATAAGCAAGCTTGCTTTCTACTTTCCCTTCCCAAATGCCATCCTTATCTTTAGCCGCAATTGTGACCGTACGACTTTGCGGCGCCCATGTCGCTTCCTGGCCTAACGCTTCGCTGATAAAGCGGATCGGCACATAGGTTGTATCCTTGTACATCATCGTAAGCGGCAGGTTCTCTTTGCCGTTGTGATATGTACCTGACTTGCTTTCCTCGCCTACTTTAATCGTAACCGGGGTCAAATCTACCGCAACCTGCGTAAGCGACGATGCCCCATAGCCAACCCCTGCCGTCATGACACTTCCCAACACTACACCAATGGCTACCGACTTGATGTTTACATTCTTCATGCTTATCCCTCCCCATTCGGTTACTCTTTTGACGTGATATGTATGCGAAGAGTATGCATTTTTTTAGGAACCAGCAATTTTCCCGATTGTTTCGCACGGCGTTACCATTCATATTTGCTGCTGATTTCTGCTACAATAGATCGGTGAGGAGTGATACATACAATGAAGATAGGATCACACGTTTCATTTTCTAAAAAAGGATTGCTGAACGCGGTAGAAGAAGCCATTAGCTACGGCTCCACCTCGTTCATGGTGTATACAGGAGCACCGCAAAACACCCGGCGCAAGCCGATGGAGGACCAGTACGTCGAAGAAGGGCTCGCACTGATGAAAGAATACGGCATCGAGGACATCGTGGTGCATGCGCCTTACATCATTAATCTCGGATCGTACAAGCCAAGCACGTTCGAGTTGGCGGTGTCTTTCCTTCAGGAAGAAATCAAGCGCGCAGAATACATTGGTGTCAATAATATCGTGCTGCATCCGGGCGCCTATACGGATAAGGACGCAGAATACGGTATCAACCGGATCGCGGAAGGATTAAACGAGGTGCTGCACACCGGACAGACAGTCAACATTGCGCTGGAAACAATGGCAGGCAAAGGATCAGAAGTCGGCCGGAACTTTGAAGAATTAGCCGCGATTATCGATAAAGTCAAGCTGAACGATAAGCTGACGGTATGCTTCGATACGTGCCATACGCACGATGCCGGATATGATCTTGTGAATGATTTTGACGGCGTCATGGAAGCGTTCGACCGAACCGTGGGCCTTGACCGCCTGGCCGTCTTCCATATTAATGACAGCAAAAACTTCCGTGGGGCTGCCAAGGACCGTCATGCTCCGATCGGCTCCGGCTTGATCGGCTTTGATGCCATCAACTACATTGTCCATCATGAAGCGGCGCAGGGAAAACCGATCATCCTGGAAACACCGTGGATCGGTAAAAATAAAACCGATCAGTCTCCGATGTATGAAGTCGAGATTGCTTTGCTACGCGGCACGGTTCAGGAGCGCTTTTCCGATAATTTTCTGGGCGATGTCGAGACGCTTGGTGCCTACTTCGCCAGAGAGGGAATCAATCGGCGCGATTATGTCGTACAAAATTGGGAAGTGCTGCAGGACAAGAAGTTAAAGAAGGAAGATCCGCGCGAACCGTTAGAGAAGCTGTTTGATATTGTGACGCGGGCGGAATTGCTGCCGGATGAATCCGAGGAAGGCATCAATAAGCGCTTGATCGCCTGGCTGTCGGGCATGGATGTAAAATAGGTTTTCCATATAAAAGAGGAGCCCATGGCATATCTACATGTCATGAGCTCCTACACAAAAAAACCGCTCCAAAAGAGCGGCTTTTCTCTGTTTATCTATATATTTTATCTCTCCTGAATCCTACTGCCTATACAATCACAAGCTCTTTTTGGGGAAACAAATTCGTTACAAAAGTACGTTCCTCCTCCGTCAAATCAACAAGCGGCAGGCGTACGCCGCCAACCTGAATGCCCTGCATGTTAAGTGCTGCTTTGACCGGCGTCGGATTAGCTGCGATAAACAAACCTTCAAAGATCGGCAATAATTGACGGTGCATCCTGGCTGCTTTGGCAACCTCTCCGCCTGCGAATGCCTGAATCATTTCTTTCATCTCACGACCGATGACGTGGCTTGCAACACTGACGACACCTTTGCCGCCAACGGACATACAGGGCAGCGTCATGCCGTCATCTCCTGTATACAGCACAAAATCATCCGGCGTCTGCTCAATAATGCGGGACATTTGGCCAAGATCGCCGTTCGCTTCCTTGATGGCTACAATGTTTGCTACATCCGTTGCCAGACGAACGGTCGTCTCAGCCGTCATATTAATCACAGAGCGGCCCGGAATATTATACAGCATAACAGGAAGCTTTGTGCTTTGGGCAATCGTCTTAAAATGCTGGTACAGCCCTTCCTGCGACGGTTTATTGTAGTAAGGCACGACCAGCATGATACCATCTACGCCAGCCTGTGCAGCTTGCTGTGTCAGTTCAATCGATGCAGCCGTATTATTGCTGCCTGTGCCGGCAATGACCGGAATGCGGCCATTAACCAACTCCACTACATGGCGGAATAATGCGACCTTCTCACTGCCGGTTAGCGTAGGCGATTCTCCTGTCGTACCCGCCACAACCAATGCGGTAGTACCCGTGGCGATCAAGTGCTCCACCAAAGCTTCCGTCCGCTTCTTATCTACATTCAATTCTTTGTCAAATGGCGTTACCATTGCCGTTAGCATTCTTCCAAAATCAATCATTCCGATTCCTCCTTATCGTCGTATCACATAGGCATATTTTGCGTTTCTTTCTCCCCTATGTCTCGGCGCGCATATCGGAGTAGGAACGTACCGACCCGTGTCATAAAAAAACTCCTAACCGGATGATTAGGAGGATACAGGCGAAAAATAAAAACACCTACAACACGGGTCGCAGATGGATAATGAACAAATAATCGTCCACCCCATCTCCGTATCTCCTGCAAGATAGCGCACCACGCGTATCCGGTATGATCTACGCGTGACAGTTCTGTTCCTCTTCGGATACAGCCCCAACCCATCTGACCAGAGAAGCCAGACAAGCTTCGGCGGTTTTTCCTTTCTGCTGTGTTCACTGATGTTCCCTGCATCTCCCACAGCGTACTCTTAAATCCCGCGACCTCTACCTCATCAGAGCGTTGATGAGGTTTTTTGAATATGAAGTTGTATTGATGCTAGTATAGTGAACTTCCCTGTCCAGGTCAAGAAGAAAATTCCTCATCCATACGATTTGAAATCCCTTCAAGGAAAACTTCGATCAGCAGGGTCCGCTCCGCATGCGCAGGTAGAATATAGGACAACCTACGGGGGAAGGATTCTTCATGAATGGTTAATGCTTTGAGTTCTCCATATCGAATCGGTTTACGTACAACCCACTTAGACAGCAGCGTGAGGCCAAGACCTGCGGCTACACTTTCTTTAACCCCCTGATTGCTGCTTAGCGTAATCATTTTTTTCACTTTAATGCCAAGAGAGCGAATCATGTGGTCAAAATACACCCGCGTACCCGATCCTTCTTCCCGCACCACCCAGACTTCATCCTGCAGCACGTCCGGTGTAACGCTCTTACGGGCAGCCAGCGGATGATCCGTCGGTGCTACAAGCAGCATCTCATCCTTCATAAACGGAACAATGCAAAGGTCTTTGTCGCTAGTCTGCCCTTCAATCAGACCGATATCCATCTGCAGCAGCTTTACCGCTTCAATAATCCGCTTCGTATTCCCGATCGTCACCTCCACTTCGACATCTGGATAGCGACGGCGAAACTCAGCAAGCAGCACAGGCAGGATGTATTCACCAATCGTAAAGCTGGCTCCAATATGCAGCGTACCGGTAATCTTGTGATTGTACGCATAGATGTCTTCTTTTGTTTTCTCATATAGGTTCAGCATCTGCAGCGCCCGTTCATACAGCATTTGTCCGGCTGTTGTCACATATAAATGCTTCGGGGAGCGATCAATAAGCTTACTGCCAAATTCATGTTCAAGCTGCTTGATATGCAAGCTGACGCTCGGCTGTGAGAGCCGCAGTTTTTCCGCCGCCCTTGTGAAACTTTTTGCTTCCACTACCGCTACAAATGTACGCAGCGCATCATAATACATAGCTGCCTCCTTTAATCATTAAAAAAATTAATCTTTAAGATAATATAACTGTATTTCACTTATGATTCAAATTCTCCTATAGTTAAATCAGACAAATAATCTGATGGAAGGTGAACGTATGATAAGAGAACCTGTAACCACTTTAGGGCAAGGCGTACAGAAATCAGAGAAGAAAAAAAAGCCTACCCCTTTTATGATAGGAATAGGCATCACACTGGCGATTGCCGTCGCAGCAAAATATATAGCCCTACTTCCCGGACTTGGAATCATTGGCCCGCTCGTCATCGCTATTCTGCTTGGGATGGTATGGCGGGCAGCCCTGCCGATACCGGAAGCATCGATGGGTGGAATACATTTTGCCAGTAAGAAACTGCTCCGGGTAGGCATTATTTTTCTCGGTATGCGGCTCAACTTGTATGACATTGTCGAGGCTGGGCCTAAGGTATTTGCTATTGCAGCACTTGACCTCGCGTTCGCCCTCGTTGTGGTCTACGCACTCTGTCGTCTATGCAAGGTTGACCGCACGCTGGGCATCCTTACCGCATGCGGCACAGCCATCTGCGGCGCAGCAGCCGTGGCAGCGATATCTTCCCAAGTGAAAGCAAATGAAAAAGAAACGGCCATCGGTGTTGCTACGATTGCTGTACTGGGTACGATCTTTACACTGGGCTATTCCCTTCTCTATCCGTTCCTTGGCTTTAGCGCGTATGAATACGGCGTATTTACCGGGGGAACACTGCATGAGATCGCGCATGTTGTCGCGGCTGGGGCGGCTGGTGGACAGCAGGCAATGGATATCTCGATTATCGTGAAGCTGACACGTGTAGCGCTTTTGGTACCGGTAGCTCTGCTGGTCGGATGGTGGTTCATGCGCCGTACGGAAGATGCGAGTGGGAACACAAACGGCGAACAGGCATCCTTGTCCATTCCATGGTTCATTCTGGGATTTCTTCTCCTGAGTGGAATCAATACGCTCGGTATCATCCCGGCAGGCATTGCAGCTCAGTTCGTGGCGCTCGGGTACTTGTTGATTGCAATGGCGATGGCCGGATTGGGTCTTAATATTGATGCGGCTACATTCAAACGGATGGGCGTGCGTCCATTCTGGGCCGGACTCATCGGCTCGTTTCTGCTCTCTGTATTTGGCTATGCGCTGGTGTACTTTATCTTATAAAAAGGGGAATTTCATACGGCTATGGTCTTTCTTCGAACGCAAGCTTTATACCAAAGCCCAATAAAACAACGCCCGACACGCCTTGAATCGCCCGCTGTACAGAAGGCCTTTTCATCCATGTACTGATGGAATGGATAAAGGATACGTACATCAAAAACCAAATCAAGGTAAGAACAGCGTACGTCATCCCCATAACAAAAAATTGTAAAAATGTACTTTTGCCGGGTATAAGAAATTGCGGCAAGAAGGTAAGGAAGAAGACAGCCACCTTTGGATTTAATACATTCGTAAGAAAGCCCTGACGAAATACGGATACGCCCGCTTTCTTCGTATCGCTATGAGCTGCCACAGCACCCTGTTTCTTGGCAGCCCATAGCGATACTGCCCCTAAATAAATAAGATAGAGGGCGCCTACGTATTTGAAGACAGAGAATACAAAGGCGGACTTGACAATAATTGCGGAAAGCCCGATAACGGCAGCAAGCGTATGAACAACCGTCCCTAACACGCTGCCTAATGCTGTCTCGATTCCGCCCTTTCTTCCGTGAACAATTGCATTTCGTGTCACTAATCCCGTATCAGGGCCGGGTAAGATAATCAGCATAATGGACATAAGAATAAAAAAATCAGGGGTGTTGATTATCCAGTTTCAGACAAACCCCTCCCGTACAACTGTTTGTAGCTTTTTATGAATGATTGAAAAATAAGCTGCCATT